>DATGLE010000069.1:0-7387 GCA_035294325.1 Ktedonobacteraceae bacterium
TGATACCACACGATGTAGCTTCCCGCTGCGACGAGGAGCAGCGCGGCCACTGGCTGTACCCAGCGTAACAACGGGAAGATTGTCGTGCGCAGCAGGTCACTCAGGCTGACTGCGGCCAGGGACACGACAAACAGGACCAGCTCCTTCACTATCTGTGCTAACTGATCGGGCGCGATAGAGCTGTTGCTTCGGTATGCGATGCGCCCCTGCGGATCGATAATCACCGTGGTTTCCAGTGCTTGCACATGGTAGGCTGTGGCAATCGCTCCAGTGGTATCGATGCCCCACTGAATGGGAGCCGAAGCCGCAATGCCAGTCGAGCGGATAAATGCCCGCAAATCGGCGGGGCGGTCGCTCACGCTTACATCAATGCCGAGGGCTTCCACGCCCGCCAGCTTCGGAGACTGGAGCGCGCCTGCCAGGTCAGAGCTGCCTGGCTCACAGCCAGGGCAGACCGTGGCGACAAAATATAGCACCACTACATGGCCCCGCTGGCTCGCGAGGTGGAAAGGCGTTCCGGTGGCGCGATGGCGGTCTCAGCGATCTCATGTCCTCTGGTCTCGCGTGCGACAAAGCTCTGTTCTTTTTCTTCTTTGTGGCCGGGACCATTCGTCTCTTCCTTTCTCTCTTTTTCGATGCCGGGGCAGGCTCAACTCGCGCAGCAGCTCAGCCGGTTGACATCTTTGGTGAAAGAGATCGCCACCAGCTTGAGCGCCTCGGCCATCGTCGGATAGGCATGCACCAGATCGATAAAGTCGTCCGTCGTGGCGCCAAAACGCAGCGCCATCGCCGCCTCATGGATCACCTCCCCGGCGTTGGTGCCCAGCATCGAGACCCCTACTACCCGCCGGGTGGGAGCGTCCAGCACCATCTTGATCACGCCGCGTGGGTCACGGATCGCCCCGGCACGCGGCACAACGGAAAGCGGGATCGTGTTGCAGGTGCAGGCGATCCCGGCGGCCACCGCCTCCGCATCCGTGAGACCCACCGTGGCGACCTGGGGATCGGTAAAGATCACGCGCGGGATCACGCGATGATCCACAGCGCGCAGCGGCTCCCCGGAAAGCGCATTGTGCGCGGCAATCTTGCCGTCGTGCGCCCCGACGGGAGTCGCCATCTGGCTTTCGGTTTCGCGCCCGATCACGTCACCGGCCGCCCAGATGTGCGGGACCGTGGTACGCAAGGTGCGATCCACGCGCACGGCTCCCGCCTGGTCCAGCGCGACCCCCACCTGCTCCAGCCCCAGCCCCTGCGTGTTGGGACGCCTGCCGGTCGCTATGAGAAGTTTCTCGGCAGTGAAGGTCTGCGCCTCTGCCTGCCGCTGCACGACGAGCGCGACCCCCTCCTGTGCAGGCACTACACTGCGCACCTGCGCCCCGGTCACAATCCGCAGCCCTTCTTGCGCTAAGATAGCGGTGAGCGTGGCGGCGATCTCTGGCTCATAGCCGGACAGGATGTGCTTGCCGCGCGTGAGAATGGTCACTTCCGTCCCAAAGCGGGCAAACATCTGCCCCAGTTCGAGGGCGATGTAGCCGCCACCGAGAATGAGCAGCGAACGCGGCTGCGCGCGCAGTTGCGTGTGCCAGGGATCATCCGCGCTGCTGAGCAGGTCACTGGTCAGGTACGGGACCTCGGCCAGACCCGCAAGAGGGGGAATGTCGGGCCGCGAGCCGGTGGCAATCAGAATCTGGTCGCCCACCAGACGACGGATGCCGTCGCGGCTGTGGACCTCGACCTCGTGGTCAGAGACCAGCGCCGCCTGACCGGCAATGACCTGCATCCGTTCGTCAGGGTCGAGCAGGCTCTCATATTTGTGGGAGCGATACTCGCGGATGATCTGGTCCTTCTGGGCGACCAGATCCGCCCAGGTGACGGGTATGCGCACCGGGGAGAGGCCCGGATAGCGCGGGTGAGCGGCATCATGGACGAGGCGGGCCGCTTCGATCAGATTTTTGGAGGGCAGACATCCCCGATTCGCGCAGGTGCCCCCCACCGTGCGATATTCGGTCATGACAACGGTCTTGCCAAGCTCTGCGGCGTGCAGAGCCGCCGCAAAGGCTGTAGAGCCACTGCCAAGAATTATCAGGTCAAAACACTCCTGGGCATCCATCGCTCTTATCTCCTTGTAACCGCCTGGTCAGCCTGGCGCGCGGATGGCCGCGCTTCCCTTTCAGGAACACAGGTGGAACAGGTAGACGTACCCTGTCTTCCTGCGCGCTGCTGACGAAACAGCAGCAAGGCTCCTACCGCCAGCGCGACGACGAAGTAGAGGCTCGCTCCTGCGTAGACCAGACCGGGATTCCGACTGAGGAAACTGCCCAGCGCCGTCCCGGCCAGAAGCGAGAGCAGCAGCGGGAGCGTAATCACCAGATGACAGGGACAGGCCAGAAAGCCCGTCACCGCCAGCAAGGCCCCTCCAATACGACGCATAAAACACGATCCTTTCTTTTTTTTCTCATTTTTCTCGAGAGCGCGATCTAAATGTGAATCTTCTTCCGCTTCTCAACGCACCGCCGTTTTATAGGACAGCAGTCCTCTAACGCTTCTCGTGCGGCTCGCGGTCTCTGTTTCGTCCCCAGAGCAGCAAGAGGAGCGGGAGTGCGCAGCAGAGCACGAGCGGGAGAACGGCGAGCCATTCGCTGCCGGTCGGCAAGGTCAATCCCATCACCTCCTTTTCTGGAGGGAGGCGTAGTCACCGTGCCGGGTGCTCCCGGGATCACCTCCATCACGGATCGCTCCTCCTCTCCTTCATACCATCGAATGGACGGCAGGCGGCGCGCTGCCCCTGGGCGCGAAGCCCGATCAGGCTGAATGTGAGCAACAGGGCGGAGAGCAAAGCCGCGAAGGGAGCCGTCATCACACCGAGGAAGAGCGGCACCCCCAGCAGGGCCAGCAGCGGCGTGCTCGCCGTGCAGCACACCGGAGCCGCCAGGCCCGCCGGTAAGAGCGCGAGCAGGCGCACGCGGCGCTGCCTGGGATGCCCCTGGCCGGCGATGAGCAGCCTGGTAGAAGACCAGAGGTTCAGGCCCACCAGGACGGCGAGGACGCCGGCGGCAGGGAGACTCCACCAGGGGGCCGCCAGCCAGACATGGGGCGCGGGCGCTCCTACCAGAATGGGGGTAAGCGCCGACCAGGAAGCGGTGCCCGCCCAGGAGAGTGCAGGCGCATAGACCGTTTCCGTCCACTGGACCACGCCCGTCAGCACCAGCCAGAGAGGGAGGAACAGCACCGCGCCGCCGAGACCCCACCACAGCGGCGCCCCACGCGAGCGGCTGGCCGTTTCTGGTTCGGGTAGAGCGACGGCGAGCAGCACGACGGCAGCGATTTCCAGGCTCGTCGCGGCAATCCCCAGCAGGTCTACTTCTTCCGGCCCGCTTGCAGCGGGCAAGGGGATGAGGCGTGTCAGCACATAGGTCAGCACGATGGTGCCGCTGCCCCAGATGCCCGCACGATAAACCCACGGCTTTGGCCGCCGGGCAAGCAGGAGCGCCAGCGTGAGCTGAAAGAGCGCCAGGACGGTGAAGACCAGGCCATAGATGAACTGCTCTGCAAAGTGCTCACGAATGAGCGAGAGGTGGATGAGGCCCGCCAGTCCCACGACCAGGATGGTTGCGAGACGCCAGCGCTTCGCGACAGGCAAAGAGGACATCCGCTCTCGCTGATGAGCATTCATCCAACTGAGATGCATGCGTTTTATCCTTTCTTCCCTGGCCCCTTGCACCCGGAGCGAGGTCCCTTCCAGATGCCCCGCCGCTCAGCGGATGACACCACAGGAAGCAATACTGGCGGCATGGTCACGCATCATGGCTCCCCCGAGGCGGAGCAACTCGCGCACGCGCGGGTCAGCGATGCGATAATACACATATTTGCCCTCGCGACAGGGCTGGACGAAGCCACACCAGCGCAGGCAGCCCAGGTGTGTCGAGATCCGTCCCTGTGGCGCCCCGAGGGCCGCCACCAGTTCACTGACGGTGCGCCCGGTTTCTGGCGCCTCAAGCAGCAGGTGTAACAGGCGCACGCGGGTCGGGTCACTGAGCACCTGAAAAAAGCGGGCGTAGAGCGCGGCAGAGCGTTCGGCAAGCGGCGTCTCGGTGGTATCGCTTTCCTTGAGAGCCTCCAGGGGAGGAGCACCGGTATCGGCTTCGTCGAGGGTCGGGACAGGTTCCATGCGTCGTTCCTTTGCTCTTCTTGAAATCATATACGAATATCCTGATATGAAGATCATAGCGTGCCGGGGACGAGCCGTCAAGAGCAGGAGAGTCGAAGGCCCGGGGGCATGGGACAGAGGCCGTCCCTTTCTTGTAGCAACGCTCAAACCGTGTCCCCGTGGAGGTTCTGGTGATCCGACAAGTTTGTGCGAAGGAAGCAGCCACATGCGCAAGATTATCCAGATTTGGATCATTTTTGGAAATAAGTGTCACATCATCCCCAGCGATTCAGCCGGTCTAAGATTCGGTTGCCATCGCTTCTGGCCGTGAAGAAGGCTCCGTTGGGCTGCCGGGCGTGTTCAGGTACTGCTGGAGCCGTTCTTCTCCTTGCGGACTCACCAGAAAGGTGACCAGGTCGCCGGCCTCGATGACCGTACTCCCGCGCGGAAAGAGCAGTTCCTCCTGCCGGCGAATCGAGACCACCAGACATTCCCCGGGCAGGTGCGCGTCGCGGAGCCTCTTTCCCGCAAGCGGCATCCCGGGTTTCATTTTGGTTTCAATCATTACCGTTCCATCCACCAGCCCGCGCATGCGCCGCGAATCTTTCATGAGGGTCGTTCGATAGGCACGCACAATATCAGCCGCCGAAAGGACCCCGACGACCCGGTTGCCCGAAGCCGATTCCGCTTCCTGATCGACAATGGGCATCCAACTGATGCGGTGGCTGGTTAACCGTTCCAGCGCTTCGTCCAGCGTCTCGTCAGGAAAGGCCACCAGCACGTCGCGCTTCATGGCGTCTTTGACCAGGCGGTGCTCGCGTTCGGTGGCCGGAATCTTCTGAATGTCGACCTGGGTTAAGACGCCCTGCAAGTTATCGTGACCATCCACGACCGGTGCGCCGCTTTCTACACGCGAGATCAGCAGTTTCTCTGCCTCAGCAACGGTCTGGTTGGGTGAGAAGCGCAAGGAGAGCGCGGACATCGCCTGGCGCACCGAGAGCGTCGCCAGCAGCGGGAACGAGAGCTGGAGCCGGTGCGCGGGCGAATCGGCGCGGGTCGGAACCTGACTGGTATAGATGGTAGATTTGCCCACCAGGATCGAGGCAATCCCGACGGCAATCATCGCCGGGGCCAGCATTGAAAGGTTGCCGGTCATCTCGGCGACCATGAGCATCACGGCGAGAGGCGCATGAGCAATGCCGCCAAAGAGCGCCATCATACCCACGATCACGAAGGGGCCGGGAGTCGCCGGCACGCCTGGAAGCACCTGATAACACAGTCGCCAGACCGAGGCGCCGACCATCGCGCCGATGACCATGCCCGGACCGAAGATGCCACCGGACCCGCCGGAGCCGATAGACAGGCCGGTGGTGACAATTTTCGCAAACGGCAGCAGCAGGAGTATCCACAGGGGCAGGGCCATGATCCCCTGCCCCATGCTCACCTGCACCCATCCGTAGCCCATGCCTAAAGCCTGTGGCAGGACCAGCCCGATGAGTCCAACGGCCAGCCCACCAATTCCTGGCTTGACCCAGTTGGGCAGATGCAGGCGATGGAAGACGTGGGCAATGCCGTAGAAGCCGAAAGCATACAGCCGCCCCATGCCACCACACAGCAGGCCCAGCAGCACGTAGTAGAGCAGCCGTGGAGGGGAAGTGAAGGCGAGATTGCCAGGAACCGCGAAGATGGGCTGCCAGCCCATGATGAGGCCAAAGACACTATAGCCAATGATCGAGGCGATGAGAGCTGGAATAATGGCTTCAATCTCCAGGTCATTGGTATAGAGGATTTCAGCGGCCAGGATCGCTCCTCCCAGGGGCGCACGGAAAATAGCCCCGATGCCCGCGCCAATCCCTGTAGCGACAGCGAGGCGCCGATCCTGCACATCCAGGCGTAAAGCCGTCGCCAGCAGCGAGCCAAAGCCGGCACTGATCTGAGCCGACGGACCCTCACGTCCGGCTGACCCGCCACTGCCGATAGTAATGGCCGAAGCCACCAGCTTGACCAGCGGGATGCGTGCGCGAACGGGCTTGCCCTGGTGAAAGGCGGCAATCGCGGCATCGGTGCCGTGCCCTTCGGCCTCCGGCGCGAGACTAAAGACAATAATGCCCGCCAGGAGGCCGCCTGCCGTCGTAATGACGGGTAACAACCAGGGACGAGCTGCTGCCCACAGCGACATGATCCCCATGCTTCCCTCGCCCGCCGGGTCAGGCGGCAGATAGCCGACCAGGTGGCCCAACAAAATATCGGTCGCGAAATGGATCGAGACGTAGAAGGCCACGGCTCCAAGCCCTGCCACCAGGCCAATCAAGGTGCTAATTAACAGCCACTTCGCCAGGTAGCGCGGACTTTCATAACTGCGTTTGCTCCGTCGAATATGGAAGAACCGACGTAAGAAAGGAAGAAGAGCAGCGAAATTCATCAACACCCTCCCAGGTGACGCCTTCCCAGAGAAAATGGGTGGGCAGACATTCAAAAACCGTGAAAAAAAGAAAGAGGCATCACCGCGACACGGCTCCGCCTCCCCGCAGAATAAAGTGTGCCACATGGCGGGCTTGTCGGACAATCTCCTGCTCGGATTGTCCAAGCACACGAGCTGAAAGTACGTAGGACTCGGTAAGGGAAAGCACCATCAACGCCGTCGCTTCGAGATGATCGGTATGAAATTCGCCGCGCGCCTGACTCTCCTGGAGCATAAAGGTGATCACGGCAAGATATTCGCGCAGCAGCCTGGTAGCCTCGTCCTTGAAGGCGCGGTTGACCCCGTAGAGCGCGCTCATATAGACGTTGAAGCTGTCGCTCTCTTCCTGCGCCAGGCGAGCGAAGGCGCGGAACAAGCGCTCCAGGCGCTCTTGCAGCGTCCCATCCACCGCCAGTGCACTGCGGATCGCCGTCATGTGCGCCTGCGCAATCGAGCGCAACATCGACACAAACAGGGCATGTTTGTTCTCAAAGTACAGGTAAATGGTCCCTTTGCCAATCCCCGCCTGTTCGGCAATGGTGTTGATATTGGCCTGATCAAAGCCCAGGCGCGCAAATTCGCTGGCAGCTTGCCGCAGGATGCGCTGGCGGGTCGCTTCCCGCATCTGTTCATCAACGATTTTCGGCACAACTCCTCCTCATCAGTAAGGAAGCACGATGAGCGATCTGAGGCCAGTCCCGGAGCACTTTACTGGGCAGTGAGTCACTATTACTGATAACAGTATAGTCGCAGGCGGCTCGTTTGTCAAGCGGAAGAGG
>DATGLE010000070.1:0-5618 GCA_035294325.1 Ktedonobacteraceae bacterium
TCCTTTGACCAGATCATAGATACCCTGGAGATGGCAGAGGAGTTGCGGATCTCTACACTTCCTGGCTATATTGCTTGTTCTGTATCGGCTGGGGCAAAACGGAAATTGGAGTGAGCAGGGGCCTTCTTCCCTGCGGAAAAGCCCTCATGATTGGGACGAATACCTGGCAATTTGGGCTATAATGATATGGTATCGTAACTTGTATTGTACGTTTTCGCATGAGTAAAAGGAACAAAGAGCTATGGCACTTCCCGGCTTCTGGCGCTCGGCGCTTGATCCAGAACGGGTGATGCGCGTCTCCGTGACGCACTGGCAGGAGGGAGCGCGGCAGGAGCGTGAGGATCACCTGACGGTTGAAGAGCCGTTTGAGGTACGCATCGGCGGCCAGAGCCTTGCCGTGATTATGCGCACGCCGGGGCACGATCACGAGCTGGCGATGGGCTTCCTCTTCAGCGAGGGCGTTATTCAGCGTGCAGAAGACGTTCTGAGCATAGAGGACGCGCTCGATGCCGATGGCCTGCCACTGGCGAACGTCGTCGACGTGACGCTGAGAGAGCATGGAGCGCAGGCTGCAATGCAGCCGCGCGCCGTCGCCTTCGAGCGCCACTTCGCCGTCTCCGCGAGCTGCGGACTCTGCGGCAAGAACAGCATTGCCGACCTCATGCTCTCGGTTCCCCCGCTGGAGCCTGATACCTTCCGCGTTCCCGCTGTGGTGCTCTACGAACTTGCGGCTCAGTTGCGCGAGCAGCAGACCGTCTTCACTCATACCGGGGGCCTGCACGCTGCTGGAATCTTTACCAGTGGCGGCGAACTGCTGCTGCTGCGCGAAGATGTTGGCCGCCATAATGCTGTTGACAAGCTCGTCGGGCATGGACTGCTGCATGGAGCCTATCCCTACAAAGAGCGAATCTTGCTGGTAAGCGGGCGCACCTCGTTCGAGATCATCCAGAAGGCACTGCTGGCGCGCGTTCCCTGCGTCGCCGCCATCTCCGCTCCCTCCAGCCTGGCCGTCGAACTGGCCGATCAGGGCGGTATCACTCTGATCGGCTTCCTGCGCGACCACTCCATGAACGTCTATACTCATCCTGAGCGCATTGTATAAACTCGCGCTTTGCAACTGGCAATAGATACGCTATAATCCGCGTATGCAGAACGATACCATTGCTGCCATTGCAACTCCTCCCGGAGTTGGCGGGATAGGTGTGGTGCGGGTGAGCGGCGCCGATGCATTTGCTGTGGTGCTGCCGCTCTTGCGGCGTCCCGGTGGAAAGACCGCATTACCCCCCTCACACCTGCTCACCTACGGTTATATTATAGATCCAACAAGCGGGGAGACGCTCGACGAGGTGCTGGTCGTGTTTATGCGCGCTCCGCACACCTACACGCGCGAGGATGTCGTCGAGATACAGGGACATGGCGGGCCTCTGGTGCTTCAGCGCATTCTACGCGTAGTTCTGGCGCGGGGAGCGCGCATGGCTCGCCCTGGCGAATTCACGCTGCGCGCCTTTCTCAACGGGCGACTCGATCTGGCGCAGGCCGAAGCGGTAATGGATCTGATCAATGCCCAGACCGAAGCCGGGCAGCGCCTCGCCATGCAGCAGTTGCGCGGGCGGCTCTCTGCGCTTGTGCAGGAGGCGCGAGATGCGATCCTCGGCGTTATGGCGCGCATCGAGGCCAGCATCGATTTTCCCGAGGAAGAGGTGCCCATTCCTCAACCCGAAGAGTTGCGCCCGTTGATCGCCGTAGCGCAGGAGCAGGTCGATAAACTGCTGGCTGGCTCGGAGCAGGGCAGGCTCTACCGCCAGGGATTGCGCACTGCGATTATTGGCCGGCCCAACGTCGGCAAATCCAGCCTGCTGAATGCCTTGCTGCGTACCGAACGCGCCATCGTCACGCCTATCGCTGGCACCACACGCGATACGGTTGAGGAGGTTGCTAACCTGCGCGGCATTCCTCTCCATCTCATCGATACGGCAGGCATCACTCCGAGCGCCGATCCCGTCGAGCAGATAGGTGTGCAGCGCAGTCGCGCCGCAGCCGAAAGCGCCGATGTCGTCCTGCTCGTTTTTGATGGCTCCGAGCCATTGACGGAGCAGGATATGCGTGTCTCTGATGAACTACAAACGATGGGCTTTGGCTCCAACGCCCCGGGGGATAATTCCTATAGCCGTAGGCGGCCCGTGATCGTCGTGGTGAATAAGGCTGATTGTACACAGAAAATAGCGGTAGAGGAGGTGTCCCGTCTCTGGCCTGGCTCGGCGCTGCTGCGGACCTCGACATTGACGGGCGAAGGGCTGCCACAACTTGAGAACACAATTGCTGACCTGGTGCTGGCTGGTAAAATACTATATAGCGAGAGTGTGCTGATTACCAGTACACGTCACCAGGAGGCACTCCGCCGTGCCTCCGAGCATTTACGCGCATCATTCGTTTCACTTGACCGGAGGCTGCCGCTGGACTTTGTTTCCATCGATCTGCGTGCCGCATATGATGCACTCGGTGAAGTGACCGGCGAGACTGCCAGCGACGACCTTCTCGATAAAATCTTCAGTGAATTCTGCATCGGGAAGTGAGAAAAGCTTATGCGTCCGCAAAATGCTCCCAGGAAGACGCTGTTCTTCCTGCTTACATCTATAGTTATTTTATTAATTATTTTTGGAATATTTATCTCTGCTCACAGTGCCTCTACAATCGTTGGAAGCTCGGCAACGCGCCACGTAAGGCCGGTGTCCAGGCATAAACCGGCACCGACACCTTCGCCCTCGCCCACTCCCAGCCCTACGCCTTCGCCAACTGCCGTGCCCACGCTGCCCGTGCAGACCGATCCTGGCAAGATCCTGGGGATTCAGGGCTATCCTGGCGTTTCCTTCCCCGGTATTCACTGGGTGCGCCTGGGCTATCCGAGTTGTGGTTGGGGCAACCTCACAGGAGCAAGGTTGCAAAAGACGATAGCGCAGTATCATAGCCAGGGCATTCGTGTGCTGCTGACCGTCTGCCAGAAGCGCAACGATGCCAGCCTCTACGATACAAAGCCGCTCAATGACGCTGCGCAGGGAGGAGCCGATGCCGTTCAGTGTGGCAACGAAGAGATGAAGCAGGATCCTTCAGTGGCCTTTTTGTATATTCCGCCGCAGAATTTCGCCAGATTTTATGATCTTTGTGAGCGCGCGGTGCATAAAGTACGGCCAGATATTCCCGTCCTGCTCGGTTCGCTTGATCCCCATGTCGGCGGAGTTGACTATTATCCCCTCGTTAATCAGGTCAACTACCTTAACCAGATGCAGTATGCTATGAACACCGTCGTCCATGCTGGCGGCCACTGGGACTGGCATACGCAGATCCTCGGCCTGATCGATAGCTGGCATAACGGCTGGAACAATGGTTATGCCGATGCCAGCGTCAATAGCCTCTATGGGCTATTTCTCTTCTGGGCGCAGCAATTTGGCGTCGATCTCAATAGCGGACAACTGGGCAAGCATTTATGGGTCGTGGAAGGTACGGGCTGCTTCAAGGGCTGTGGAGTCGATACGTACAGTAGCTACCAGGTCGCGACCTCGCACATCCTGACCTTGATTACCGATGTTCAGACAACGATGCGCTATCGCGTTCCCTTCTTCTATTTTAGCGGCGAAGATTTCTACGATCAGGGTGTCGAGTGGCCTATCGGTGTATTGAATACTGGCGGCCATGCCAAGCCGCTGCGCCAGGATCTCGCCATGGGTGCACGCACCCTGACTATGTCCTGCCCCTCCGGCTCTGTTACGGTGGAGAATCAGGAGGACTTATTAGCCAGGATGTATAATGGCTGTTCGCTGCCTGGTAATTATATGAATATTCTGCTATCCTGATGTGCTAAAGGAGACTATGATGAAAAGATAAGGAGTGAATCCTTCGCATATGTTGAGAAAGCCGCCTGTGATTATATTTACTGTGGTCGTGATCGTATGTATTGTTCTGGCAGTCCTCGCCTATCGCCTCGTCATCCAGCCGCAGGCGCAGAGCCAGATTCCGCCCACGCCCACGGCAGGATCGCCGACGCTGCCTTCGCCCGTTCCGACCAAAGAGGGAGCGCTGGTCCCGATGGTCCCATCCTGGACTCTGGGAATAGAGGGTGATCCCAGCGTCTCCTATCCTGGTATACCCTGGGTGCGGCTGGGCTATCCTTCCTGTGGCTGGGGTAAGCTCTCCGGGGATGTGCTGAAACAAACGATCAAGGACTATCACCACAAGGGAGTTCGTGTACTGCTCACCGTCTGCCAGGGGAAAAATAATGCCAGCCTGTATGATACGAAACCGCTCAATGATGCCGCAAGCAGCGGGGCCGACGCCGTGCAGTGTGGCAACGAAGAGATGAAGCAGGACGCTTCGGTAGCCTTTTTGTATATCCCGCCTGAAAATTTTGCCAGATTTTATGACCTTTGTTACTCTGCTGTCCATGCCGCTGATCCCAATGCTACCGTGCTGCTTGGCTCACTCGATCCGCATGTAGTCGGCCCTGATAACCAGCTTCTGCTGGGCCAGGTACAGTATCTTGACCAGATGCAGCAGGCAATGGACAATCAGGTGCATCCGGGCAGCCACTGGAACTGGCATACGCAGGTCCTGGGCCTCATTAATAGCTGGCATGACGGCTACCCCGATGCCAGCGTCAACAATCTCTCCGGCCTCTTCGCCTTCTGGGCGCGGCAGTTCAACGTCAATCTCAATAGCGGACAACTGGGCCAGCATTTGTGGGTGGTGGAAGGCACAGGCTGCTTCAAGGGCTGCGGCGTCAATACAGATGATCCCGCGCAGGTTGCTATCGCGCATATCCTGAGCCTGATTACCGATGTGCAGACCTCCATGCAGTATAGCGTACCTTTCTTCTACTTTAGCGGCCAGGACTTCTACGATCAGGGCTATTACTGGCCGATTGGTGTGCTGAATATAAACGGTCATCCCAAGCCGCTGCGCCAGGATCTCGCCATGGGCGCGCGTAAACTAACGCTTTCGTGCTCAAATGGCCCGGCGACGGTAGAGAATCAGGAGCAATTGCTGGCGAAGCTCTACGCACGCTGCACCTTACCGGTCGACTACATCAATACATTGGCAAGTTAGCGCGGTTCTGAGGGCCAGCAATTATCCAAAAAATGAATTTTATAAATTTGGAAAAATATGCCAAAAACCTCTTGACACCAGGGAAGGGCTGTGGCATAATACCCGTGTCGCCGAAACAGATAGGTAGATGCTCCAGCCATAAACCTCTTGTGGGTTTATCCCTGAAGAACACAGAACCCGGAGGCTGTATGCCTTTGACCAGGAAATCGGTCCCCGGTTACTACCGCTGTCTCTGAAGGCGACCAGGGAGCAGATGAAGATTTTCTGCTAAACGACCTTAACAACTGAAGAGTGGAAAGCAGAACAGCAACCGCGCCCACCGGCCGCAAAGCTGGTGGGGCTGCGTTCCTGTCAAGCGAGAGGCGCCGCCGCGCTGGCGACCTCTCACCAATCAGAGATGCGATTCTGCGATCAACAAGCAGCCGGTCGTCTCGCCTCGGAGTGAGGTGGGGCGCTGGTTCTGCCTGGATCGCTTTTCCATCCGCTTCTTCGGTTCATCCTCCAGCGGAGGGTGAACCCCA
>DATGLE010000071.1:0-13684 GCA_035294325.1 Ktedonobacteraceae bacterium
GACTTATCAACACTTCCTGTGGATAACTTTTCCACATTTTCCACACCCGCTATAGCTGGTAATATTACTGGCTATATTTGCTATGAGCGCACTCAACTCATCTTCTGGTTATCCACATTTTCTGTGGATAACTTTTCCACAATGTCCACAGGCGGTGGATTAGCCCGAAATGTTATCCACCACACCTGTAGATAACTTATCCACATGGGCACCATGAGGCCGCTGATTGAAGAGATTTATCCCCCGGTTATCCACCACTCTCCCCTGGCTTATCCACAAGCAGTCCACAACAATCTGGGAAGTGGATAAGTTTTCCACATAGCGTTAACCGGCCTGGGAAGGCGGTTCTGGACTTATCCGGCGGCGGGATCGATGAGAGATTCCCTGGCTTATCCACTTATCCACCGTTCCTACTACTGCTGCTAAGATATAGATATTAAGATAGATCTGAATCTTAATAGTAATAGGCGCGGTGGATAAGTGGATAAACCAACTCCAGGCTGGAGTCACTGCTGGACCAGCGTAAACGTCATAAATCCATGTGTAGTGCGTCCCCGGGTTCTGAGAACACCTTTCCTACCCTGCGTTACTTTTCTACGTAGTAAGAATTAGTACAATCAGGTATAGTAATTACCGAAAGATTGCTGACCTGTGCCCGGGAGCGCGACTTTCTGCTACATCGCTCGTTATATGTGATGGATAGAAGACAAGCAGCGCTCTCAATACAGCAGCAAGCAGGCTCTCGTTGAAGGTTTTATGACATCTATCATCGAAGCAATCAAAGCAAAAGTAGATGTGGTGGAGGAGATAGGTCTGGTTGTCGCTTTGCATAAAGCGGGGAAGTCCTTCAAGGGACTCTGCCCGTTTCATAATGAGCGCACACCTTCGTTCTATGTGTTCGCGGAGACGCAGACCTGGCATTGTTTTGGTTGTAATGAGGGTGGCGACATCTTTGCCTTCGTTCAGAAGCAGCAGGGGCTTGAATTCCGCGAGGCCCTGCAATATCTGGCCGAGAAAGCGGGCGTGCCACTCGAAGATTACAACGGGCGCAGCGCGGAAGAAGATCGCGAGATCAGTGCCACGAAGGAGCGACTGCGCAAGCTCAACGAAGACGCGCTGCTCTGGTTTCATCAGATGTTACTGCGCTCCAGGGAGGCAGAGCAGGCGCGGGCTTATGTGCAGGAGCGGGGAATCTCGTCCGACACGGTAATCGCGTTCGGCCTGGGATATGCGCCCGACCAGTGGGATAGCCTGACGCGCTACCTGTTTGCTCAGGGCTATACGGAGCGCGAGCTGGTGATGGGCGGCCTGGCGCGAGAACGCGAAGGCGGAGAGGGCGCTGGCGGGGCCGGGGTGTATGATTACTTCAGGAACCGTCTGATCTTTCCCATCAGGGATATACGTGGTAAGGTGATTGGCTTTGGTGGCCGGGCGCTGGGCGATGGTAAACCAAAGTACCTGAATTCGCCGCAGACATTACTTTTTGAAAAAAATAGCGTACTCTATGCTATAGATATGGCGAGAGATGCAATAAAGCAGGCCGGCCAGGTTGTTATTGTAGAAGGGTATGTGGACGCAATCATCGCTCATCAGTATGGTACACGGCAGACCGTAGCCTGTATCGGCAGCGCCATTACTGAGAAGCACATTCAACAATTGAAGAAGCTGACCAGACAGGTAACGCTCGCTCTGGATCCCGACGCGGCGGGTAGCGCAGCCACCGAGCAGGGCATCCAGGAAGCATTGAGGACCTTTGATCGAACCATCGTGCCGGTGCCACTGGCAGCCGGCACGCAGGAAGTGCGACAGGGGAAGCGTAAGCAGCGGCAGCCTCACGGCATCATTCGTCTGGAGGAGCGCGTTGACGCGGAGATCAACGTGCTGCAACTGCCGCCGGGCGAAGATCCGGATGAAGTTATCCGGCGCGACTTCTCAACCTGGTTGTATGCGGTCTCTCATCCCTTACCACTGGTAGATTACTACTTCGTGGTTAAGACGATGGGCCTGAACCTGCGAGAGCCGAGTGGTAAAAGCGAGGCCGCCAGGCGTCTACTTCCTGTGATCGCAATGATTAGTGACCGTGTTAAGCGCGATGCCTACATACGGAAGCTGGCCGCGATGATTAGCATCGATGAGCGCAGCCTGTACGGGGAGCTACAAAGGGTGCTCAAGGGGCAGAGAAGCGCCGGCGTCACCGCCGAATTCTCTATGCCGGCACAGCAGCCGGTGGCGGGATTCGCGGGGCAGCGAGGAGCCAGAGGCCGGGGCGCGAAGAGTGAGAAATCCGAAAAGGTCGGCGACGATGAAGGATGGGAGGAGCAGGAGCGCGGTAGTGCCCACCAGCGGCAAGAAATCGGGCTTGACAGGAGTGCTGCCAATAGAATACAATGGGAGGACTACCTGATTGGGCTACTCTTGCAGAATCCAGGGTTAAGTCTACATGTTTGTGGTATAATAAACGATGGTGACTTCGCTGGGACAGACACGCGAGAGTTGTACCGTATACTCAACTCTGTGTATCAACAACGTGCTTCTTCCCCCTCACATCAACCCTTTGCAGATCTTGTGCCTGCTACTTTGTTGGCAACGGTAGCCAGGGCACAGAAATGCGTTGAGTCGAGGTCTCCAAAAGAAGGAATGGGACTGGTGAAAGAAGTGATCCAGTGTGCGACCCGGCTCAAACGCATACGACTCTTACAACTGAATACGGAACTAGAATATCTTATTCGTGAAGCTGAGGACGCCGGCAACAATACGGAGTCACGACAGCTTCGCCAGCAATTGCTCACAATTCATCAGCAGTTGCGAACAATCGATTCGGCGACGCATTTACAGGGTTAAGCGGTTACGCGTAGCGTCACTGATAGAGAGAGTTAATGAGCACAATCATTTTTATCACATTGGATCGGGAAGCAGGAAATCTTCTTTCATCCGTTTATCATATAGGGCCTGTTTCTCGAAGGGGGACGCCAGAATGGTGAATCGGGAACAAGACGTAATTGATCGGGTAAGCAATGAGCATATTAGTACGGTAAGCACCGAACCTTTGCGAGATGTATTCACAATCGAGCCTTTTGATGAGTCCATGTTGAATGAAACGGAAAGTGTCTTTGAGATTGATACAGTAGGTCATCATACTCATGCTGCTGCCGGTGGAAGTCTGGTGACTCCTATCGATGGGAATGAGCCATTTGACCTGTTAAAGCTACAGGACGAAGAGTCTATGGACGCCCTCGACCCAACCAAAGAGCCGCCTGCGGACTGGGAGCCAGGACCGGACGACGTTATTGACGCCGATTCCAAATGGGACGAGCTGCAAGACGGTTTTGGCATTGTTGTTGCTGATCTGGAGAGTAGCCTGGACGATCCGGTGCGCATGTACCTGCGCGAGATCGGGCGGGTGCCTCTGCTCACCGCTGAGGAAGAGGTGCGCCTTGCCCAGCTCATGCAGCGTGGCAGAGCCGAGCGCCTGCGTGCCGAACGTCTGAAGGTTCCGCCCATCCGCCGCTATATCGAAGAAGGTGAGGAGGCCCAGCGGCGCCTGACCGAGGCTAATCTGCGCCTGGTGGTGAGCGTGGCAAAAAAGTACATCGGGCGCGGCATGAGCTTGCTGGATCTGATCCAGGAGGGGAACATTGGCCTGATCCGCGCGGTCGAGAAGTTCGATTATACCAAAGGGTTTAAGTTCAGCACCTACGCCACCTGGTGGATTCGTCAGGCCATTACGCGCGCTATTGCCGATCAGGCGCGCACGATCCGCATTCCGGTGCATATGGTTGAGACGATCAATCGCCTCATCCGCATCAGTCGCCGTCTCTTACAGGACCTGGGGCGTGAGCCTACATCCGAAGAGATCGCTGCTCAGATGGAGATCAGCGCCGAGAAGGTGCGCGAGATCATCAAGGTGAGCCAGGAGCCGGTAAGCCTGGAGACGCCTATCGGTGAAGAGGATGACAGTCACCTCGGCGACTTCATCGAGGATCATACTGCCCTGGCGCCTGCCGACGCGGCCAGCCATCAGCTCCTCAAGGAGCAGGTGGAAGATGTGCTGGATAGCCTGACCGAGCGCGAGCGCAAGGTGCTGCAACTGCGCTTTGGCCTGGATGATGGCCGCAGTCGCACGCTGGAGGAAGTGGGCAAAGAGTTCCACGTTACGCGCGAGCGCATCCGTCAGATCGAGGCGAAGGCGCTGCGTAAGCTGCGCCATCCGAGTCGCAGCCGCAAGCTGAAGGATTACCTGGACTGAAATAAGAGTGTTGATAGCATGTGAGCCGCCGAACTCTGTCCGGCGGCTCACATGCTATCAACACTCTTACTTCATGGTTTCTATTGCCTTTTTGACAATCTCCACAAAATCTGGCTTGAGGCTGGCGCCGCCAACCAGCGCGCCATCGATGTCGGGGTGAGCCATGAATTCGGCGATGTTAGACGAGGTAACGCTGCCACCATACAGGATACGCAGCGCCCCCGCGGCTTCCGCGCCGTACAGGTCGCCATAGAGCGTGCGAATGAGATGGATGACCTTGCCTGCACCCTCCGCCGTGGCCGCTTTGCCCGTGCCAATGGCCCAGACAGGCTCATACGCTATCACAACCCTGTGCGCATCCTGCGGTGGAAAGTGTGAGAGGCTGCCTGCTACCTGCGAGCGGATCACTCTCTCGGTCTGCCCCGCCTCGTACTGGTCGTTATTCTCGCCAATGCATACGATGGGACGCAGCCCCTGCTTGAGCGCTGCCTGCCCTTTCTTACTCACCATTTCGTCGGTTTCGCCGAAATGTTCGCGGCGCTCCGAATGGCCCAGGATGACAGTGCTGCACAATTCGCGCACCATCTTTGGCGAGATCTCGCCGGTGAACGCGCCTTGCTCCTCGTAATACATATTCTGTGCGCCCAGTTCGACGCGCGGCGATGGAATGGCATCCATGACTTCTCGCACGGCTGACAGTGAAATCGCCGGCGGGCACAGGATACAAAGGATCTGATTGTAGCTGCGCATCAGTTGCCCGAGGGCAGGCATGATCTCCATTGTGAAGCTCGAAGCCTGCCTGGGACCGTAATGCATCTTCCAGTTCCCGGCTATGATCGCTGTGCGCGATCCTGCCATCTTCGCTCACCCCCTGTCCTGCAAAGCTGCGACGCCCGGCAGTGTGCGGCCCTCCAGAAATTCAAGCGAGGCTCCGCCGCCCGTCGAGACATGTGTCATCTTCTCCGCTGCATTGGCCTGCTCAACGGCTGCCGCCGAATCGCCGCCGCCGATAATCGTCGTCGCCCCGGCCCTGGTGCGCTCGGCCAGTATCTCGATCAGCGCGTTGGTGCCCCTGGCAAAGGCTGGCATCTCCGCCACCCCTACTGTGCCGTTCCATACAATGGTCTGTGCCCCGGCGAGCGCCGTGCGAAACTGGTCGAGGGTAGCGGGACCGATATCGAGGATGCGCCAGCCTGCGGGGACCTGGTTGCTGGCTACAACTTTGTGATTGGCGTCAGCGGCGAAGCGGTCGGCGATCACCACGTCGACGGGAAGCAGGAACCCGATTCCGCGCTGCCGCGCCTGTGCGAGCAAGTTACGGGCAACGTCCAGCTTGCCCTCTTCGTAAAGCGAATCCCCGATCTCGTTGCCTTCGGCCTTGAGGAATGTGTTCGCCATGCCGCCGCCGATCAGAATGGTATCGGCAAGGGTAATCAGCCGCTCCAATACGGCGATCTTGTCCGAGACTTTGGCGCCGCCGATCACGGCCACGAATGGGCGCCGGGGATTCTCCAGCGCCGCACCCAGGAAATTGATCTCTTTCTCCATCAGGAAGCCGGCAACGCCTGGCAGGAAGTGCGTCACGCCCTCGGTTGATGCATGCGCCCTGTGGGCTGTGCCAAAGGCGTCATTGACGTAGAGATCGCCGAGGGCTGCAAGCTGGCGAGCGTAGGCCGCGTCGTTCTTTTCTTCCTCTTTATGGAAGCGCAGATTCTCCAGCAGCAGAACCTGGCCGGGCTGCAACGCCCTGGCCTGCTCCTCAACCTGTGGGCCGATAGAATCTGAAGCCACCTGCACCGGGCGACGCAGCTGTTCGCTCAGGCGTTCGGCCACCGGAGCCATACGCAATTTATCAACGACCTTGCCGTCGGGCCGGCCCAGATGTGACATCAGCACCACAGCGGCTCCATGATCGAGCAGATACTCGATAGTGGGCAGCGCTGCCCGAATGCGCGTATCATCGGTGATACGCCCTTCCGCATCCAGCGGAACGTTGAAATCAACGCGTACCAGCGCGCGCTTCCCCGCGACGTTGATATCACGGATCGTCTTTTTATTCATAACGCTCTCTCACGCCGTATCAGAAGCCCTGTTGCCCGATAAAATGTGCCAGATCGGCGACGCGGCATGAGTAGCCCCACTCGTTATCGTACCAGGCCACGGCTTTGACCATATTGCCACCCAGCACCATCGTCGAGAGGCCATCCACAATCGCGGAATGGGGATCACCACGGAAATCGCTGGAGACCAGCGGCTCATCGGTGTAGGTAAGGATGCCTTTGAGCGCGCCTGCGGCTGCGTCCTTGAACGCCTGGTTCACGGCCTCCTTAGTCGTCTCTTTGCGTGTCGTCACCACAAAATCGATGATCGAGACGGTCACGGTAGGCACGCGCAGGGACATGCCATCAAAGCGGCCTTTCAGTTCAGGGATGACGAGAGCAAGCGCGCGCGCCGCACCCGTCGTGGTCGGAATGATGTTCGCGCCGGCGGTACGTGCGCGCCGTAGATCCTTGTGCACCTGGTCAAGAATGCGCTGGTCGTTGGTGTAGGAGTGGATCGTGTTCATCAGGCCGCGCTCGATGCCGAAGGTATCGTTCAGTACTTTGGCCGTAGGCGCCAGGCAGTTCGTTGTACAGGAGGCGTTGGAGATGATATTGTGCTTGCCGGGATCGTACATATTTTCGTTGACGCCGAGCACAATCGTGATATCCTCGCCTTTGGCCGGAGCCGAGATAATCACTTTCTTCGCACCGCCGCGCAGGTGGGCAGACGCTTTCTCCGCATCGGTGAAAAGCCCTGTGGACTCGATGACGAGCTGCACACCCAGATCCCCCCAGGGAATCTGCGCCGGGTCGCGCTGCGCGATGATCTTGATGTGATGGCCGTTGACGATAAGCGCGTCCTCTGTCGCCTCGACAGTGCCAGGAAAACGCCCGTAGGTAGAGTCGTACTTCAGCAGGTGAGCGTTGGTCTTTGTATCGGTAATATCGTTGATCGCAACGACCTCGATATCCTCCGGGTGGCGCTCAAGCATTGCCTTCAAGGATTGCCGTCCGATGCGCCCGAAGCCGTTGATGCCTACACGAATGCTCATATGTGTTTCTCTCCTTCTATACTATGTATCCCGATGCTTCCGAGTGGGTCTGGTTTCCGCCCTCATTGCCTGCTCTCACGCGATTTTGCCAGGTGCAGAACTGATGCCAGATGAGCAAGGCACCAGAAGCATCTTGCTCATTGTATCTCTGATTACGGGCCAGCACAAGAGATAAGATGGAGGCAAGCGCATACGAAATGTAGAGGCGAGGCTTGCCCTCGCCTTGCCCCGCATGTAGAGGCGAGGCTTGCCCTCGCCTATTCTGGCCCTCGCCTATTCTGGCCCTCGTCTATTCTGGCCCTCGCCTATTCTGGCCCTTGCCTATTCTGGCCCTTGCCTATTCTGGCCCTCGTCTATGGCTCGACGGGAATTACGCCTATCGAGAAACGTATATAGTCATCGGTGTAGCCGAAGCCGGATCCGGGCACGCCGGCGATCCCCGTCTTCTCGAAGAGCGAGAATGCATCCTCCTCCGGGCGTAATCTGCTCCAGTTATAGACCGTTGCGTCGTCATCGATGTAGATCTGTGCGAACAGATCGAGTTCGGCGTTGATGCGTTGCAACTGGGCAACCAACCTCTGGCGCCGCAAACGATAGAAGGAGCGCAATTTCTCCATAAGCCAGGGCCGTTCCTTGAGCAGTCGGTAGTAAGCCATAAAACGCAACTGCCATTCGCCAGGAAGTGAGGCCATACTGTTCGTCCAGCTTGCCGCCGTAGCCAGGGCAATAGCAGGATCACCATATGTTACCCAGCCGAAGCGCTCGCCCGTGAGCGAACAGGTTTTCGAGAAACTGCTAATGAAGATAGTATGCTGGAAGACATCGGGTACAGCGAAGGTAGCCATGCGGGCCTGGTCTTCTTCCGGCTTTCCGGTCCCGATATAGGCAAGGTCGGCGAGAATGAGAATATCGCGCCCCTGATTACGATAACGCCGTAAAACAGTGTGAATGGCATTTAATTCATCAGGAGTATAGCTGAAGGTGGTGGGATTATTAGTAATGGTCAGGTAAATGAGACGGATATCTGGATGTGCTTGTAGCAACTGATCCAGTTGCTCCGCCGTTAATTTAAAGCGATACTCTGGCGCAGTGCGGAAGCGATGGAGATTGTAGCCACATGAAAGGGCCTGCCACTCGGGAACATGGAAGCCAGGTTCTGGGAAGAGAATACCGGCGCCTGAGGTACCCTGGTCACGGTACATATGCGCCAGACCTCGCAACACTTTGTCGATGCTATCCATTGCTCCCAGGCCCAGGTAAAGCTGCCCGACGTTGACGGAAAAGCCCCACTGCTGCATTTCCTGGCACAGCCATTCGCGCAGGACCGGGTTGCCAACGCCATAGATGTCGTAGATACGCGGATCGAAATTACGAGCCAGCAGCAGGCGTTCACATTCCATCATCTGGCTGCGCAGCCAGAGATATGTCTCGCCCGACGCGGTGTAACCATGAACCTGCTCGCCCGGCAGCGCGATGCCCAGTTCGTCGGCGAGGAGGCGATAATCGCCCGGCCCCCCTGCTTCGCCCTCGCATTCCGTTATCAACCGGAGGTTCACGTCACCGATGGTGCGATTCACAATCTCCGATTGAATCACTGCTTCTGCCATATTGCGCTTGCGGCACTCGCGCTCAAGCTCATCCACTATGCGGGCCATGACGCGAATAGGCCCGGCACCTTCTTGAATGTGGGGACGATAGAGGCGCAGCAACTCGCTGCGGAGTTGCCGGAGAACAGTCCGTTGTTCCTGTAGAGACATAGCGGAAGTGGTGGGAGGATCCACAGAGAGATTCTGCGTAGTCACCATTACACTCCTTACATATGCGCGACTCTGGCGCATCTTCTCTAATAAAGCCAGTCCCCGTTGACTGGCCTGCCTTTATGAGTGTAGCACAGATGCAAAATTACGACAAGCGATACGCTCCAATATGCAGAGCCATCGAAAAGCCGCTCCAGCGACTTTTGCGAAGCTCTGGCATGGCGAGCAGAGTTTTTGATTTCAGAGCGGCTTCACTATCCCGATACAGTACAGGTTGGTATCCCCGTTTTGCAACCGCAGGACAACCTGTCCCCTGGAAGCGAAGCCGGGGTGTTTCACATGAAACATTGCGCGCAGGCATCTGGTCACGATCATTGCTCCAGAAGCAGACGGTACGCGGCTTCCTCCTTCATCACAGTAAATCCGAGGGAGCGATACAGGGCCAGCGTGTCAGGTGCGTCCCCCCACGATTCGAGTTCGAGCGTCGCAGGGTTCTGCGGAAGCAGCCAGTGAATGGCGGTGAGCAGCAGTGGAAGGTAGAGATCGGCATCTCGATATGCCGGGACAATGCCGGGAGCGTCAATGAGAGCGGTTGGAGCGCCGCGCGCCGCAGTGAGCTGCTCGCTAAGTTCAGCTCGGCAGGTGCCGATGATCTTTCCATCGGGAGCAAAAAGCAGGAAAATGCCAGCCTGATTGAGTTGAGGCAGCCACCCGGCAACCGCTTCCTGCGTCAACTGAATATGGCCCCAGAGTCCCTCGTAGCTGCGATTCATGGCTTCGGTGTAGAGGTCAACACGCTGGAGCTGGTCGTAGCTGCGCGTAGTAAAGCCTGGAGGTAGAGCCGGTGTGGGAAAGGGCTGCGCAGCCGAAATGTTGAGGCGAGTATAGGTCGAGACCGGTTCAAAGCCACATGAACGCACGAAAAGATCAGCCCCTTCGTTCTGGACGTTTACATAGGTACCGATGGCCCGTGCACCGAGATCATGAGCGCGTTCTAACAGGCGGGCGAAGATCTGGCGGCCGATGCCCTGGCGTCTCCATGCAGGGTGAACAGCAATATAGATGTGGGCATTGTCATCGCCGGGTATCTTCTGGATGATGCCATAAGCGACAGGAGAACCATCATCCTGGAGTGTGGCGATCCAGTTATTGAGGGCCGGATCTTGCCCGGACCAGGTGAGTTGCTCTCTCAGAGTTGCTTCGGTCACGTCTTCGCCGGTATGATCGGCCTGCTCGACGGCATTGAGCAGCGTAACAAGGGCGGCCAGGTCGCGTTGAAGATCAAGGGGGCGATAGATGAGAGAGCTGGCGGAGCTATCCATTACAGGCAGCAACCTTTCTGATAACGTGATGCTGATATCCAGATAATATACGCTCAACAATAACGATAGCTCACCGGCTCTGCACTTGTTTTACACAAGCTCGCCATTATGGTATAAATGTGCCTGACTGTATTGAAACTTTGAGGAGGATAAACGATGACCACTATTACCGATGAATATATGCGAGAGATGATATCCAAAACCAGGAATTACTGCATCGTCATTTTGAAGGCCGGACCAAATATGCACATGGAGGGAGTCGAAAAAATAATCTGGGAGCATGGACGCAGAAATTTCGCTCTGCGCGCCGAGGGCGTGATGCCCATTGTATGCCCGGTCACTGATGGCAGTGATGTCTCAGGTATAGGCATTTTTAACGCGTCCGTCGAGGAGACAAAAAAGATCATGGACGAAGATCCAGGAGTTAAAGTGGGCGTCTTTGTCTATGAGCTTCATCCCTGCCGGGGTTTTCCAGGAAGCAGCTTACCGTAGTGATAGCTCCCTCCTGCAATGTTTCACGTGAAACATTGCAGGCAACTTCTCGAATCAAAGTAACTTGAGCTTATCGAGGCTCATATAGGCGCCCGCCACATCCGTCAGATTACCGCTTCTCACATGCTGCCGGAAGTCAGACAGCAGCATCTCGACCACCTCGATAAACTCATATTCGTCGAGCGCTGGCTCCTGGACCTTTACGCAGTTGCGAGCAACGAAACTATATTTTCGCATTGTCGAGTATGCACACTGCCAGGTCGTTCCCACCGGTTCAATCTCGCCGCGATAGCCGGTCTCCTCCAGCAGTTCGCGCGCGGCGGCCTGTGCCGGTTCCTCTCCGGGATCAATGGCACCGCCGGGCAACTCCAGCAGGACCGCTTCCGGTCCCGGGCGGAACTGTTGTACCAGGAGCACAGTGTTGCGCGGCGTTAATGCCAGAATGTTGACTGTGTTTGGTTCTTGCTTGATCTCGAAATCGGCCTCTATTCCGTCGGGGAGGATAAAGCTTGTGCGCAGAATGCGGCGGAAACCGGCGAAAACCTGGCTCTCGCCAAGCTTCTGCCATGTCAGTGTCGTCAAGAGCGTAACCTCATTTTTGCTCCAGTATATCATAAAGGGTGTGGCTCGAATGCTCCGCCGCGCGCTCTGAGCAAGTTGTCATTCTGAGCGCAACGTGGAAGTCACACACCAGTGTTTCACATGAAACATTGTAGTGGCGAGATGTTTCACATGAAACACTCTCTACTCAATGGTTGCGAACTCGCCATCCTTCACAGCCTGCGCGATGCGTGCGATATCCGGCGCCAGCGAGCGATCATATTCGAGTTTGGGAACGTGCATACGCACGCGCTCATAAGCATGCTGGACCCCGATGCCCGGCTTCAATGGCTTGCGAAACTCCAGCATCTGCGCCGCGCAGAGCAACTCAATCGCGACGACCTGCCGCGCCTGCTCCAGAATTTGCAACGCTTTGTTAGCGCTGGTGACACCCATGCTCACGAAATCTTCCATGCCTGCCGAGGTTGGTATCGAGTCGATGCTGGCGGGATGGGCGAGGATTTTGATTTCGTTGACGAGCGACGCAGCAACATACTGCGCGATCATAAAGCCGGAGTTCAGGCCCGGGTTGGGTGTGAGGAAGAGCGGGGCGCCGTTTTCGTCCCAATCGTGCGGCCCCATCAGGTTATAGATACGCCGCTCAGAGAAACCTGCCAGTTGCGCAATCGCAATTGCCAGCACGTCGAGCGCCAGAGCCAGCGGCTGACCGTGGAAGTTGCCCCCGCTCAGCACGTCGCCCTCGTCGGGAAAAACGAGCGGATTGTCGGTCACAGCATCCAGTTCGCGCTCGAAAATGTGCGCGCAGTATTCCAGCGCGTCGCGCACGGCGCCAAAGACCTGCGGAGCGCAGCGCATCGTATACGGATCCTGCACACGGGCGCAGTTCGCGTGGCTCTTATTGATCTCGCTATTGCGTACAAGCTTGCGCAGGTGTGCCGCGCTGCTCTGCTGGCCGTGCTGTCCGCGCCGCCGGTGAATACGCGCATCCAGCGGTATGTGGCTCCCCATCAGGCCCTCGATGCTCATCGCACAGGCGACTTCCGCGCTCTGCACAAGCACCTGCGCATCGGCGCATGCCAGCACGGCAATCGCTTCCATCAGATGCGTGCCGTTGATAAGGGCCAGCCCTTCCTTTGCCTGCAAGTGCAAAGGCGCAAGTTCGGCCCGCGCCAGCGCTTCCGCTCCGCTGTAGCGACAGCCTTTATAGACGGCCTCACCTTCGCCAACCAGGACCAGGCCCAGGTGCGCCAGGGGAGCCAGGTCGCCGCTAGCTCCGACTGATCCTCTGGAGGGAATGACGGGATGAACGCCGGCGTTGAGCATATCAACGAGCAGGCGCACGACCTCTACGCGCACGCCGGAATTACCGCGCGCGAGGCTGGCGGCCAGCAAGACCATCATGGCGCGCGCGACCTCTTCGCTCAACGGTTCACCCACGCCTGCCGCATGGCTGCGTAACAGATTATGCTGGAGGTCCTCAAGCTGCTCCTGTGGAATGCGCACGCTGCTGAGATGCCCGAAGCCCGTGGTGACGCCATAGATCTTCTTGCCCTCGGCGGCCAGCGTATCGATGACCGCGCGGGCTGCCTGGATGCGTTGGATAGAGACATCTCCTAACGCTACCGGCGCATGATGACGAGCGATGGCGATGACCTCCATGCTGGTGAGCGCCTGGCCGTCGATGGTTATCAGAGAAGGTTGTGGTGTGTTGGCTGTCTTCGCCATAGAAGTTGTCCCTTTCTCAGCTTCATTGCTTTGTATTCTAGCATAGCAGCAAGCAGGCAAATTGTGAAGGGGCGATTGCGCTATCCAGAATACGCCGGCCTGTTGACTAGAATTTGCGCCAGGGGAGCGGCTATCAGCAGACCGAGCATGACGAGGAGCAATGGCAGGTCGACAATGTGTGTGACGAATGCGAGTCTCGCAGGCGCGAGCAGGAGAAGAATGTAAAGGCACTGGGCCAGCCAGGCATATTTGCCCAGTAGAGTTGAGCCGAAGCTTACTGGCCGGGCGAAGAGAAAGTAGCTGACCAGCGCAGCCAGCAGCGGTACGACGAAGCGCAGCAGCATCACAATGCCGATCCAGAGCGCCAGGATATGGTCCTGGATCAGAATAATCGTCATCGCCAGGTACAGGCAAAAATCGGTCTCGCCATCCATGATCTGTCCCAGCCTGCTCTGTGTATGTGTCAATCGCGCGACCTGCCCATCGA
>DATGLE010000072.1:0-14101 GCA_035294325.1 Ktedonobacteraceae bacterium
ATAGTGAGAGCCAGAGCGCTATGCGGCGTTCTGGCTCCTGTTGGTATTATGGGATCTTTTGAAGTTTTATAACATCGGCCTCTCCTGTCGAAGCCGACCTTCCGCTACATGGTGCAGGCACCCAGGATAGCTACGGATTGCACACAGAGCAATGCGAAGCTGTTATTATGGTAGATGATACCTCCACCATGATTATCCTTATGGCCGGCTTTATGGTAGCAACTGCCACCGCCGTAGATCATTTCCAGGTCAGCATCGCTCAGTTCATATTCGCCTATAGGATTTTCAGGCAGCAGGGCCAGTTCCTCCCCTGTCAGGCTCTGCCGATAGACATCATCTTTCCACGCACGTACAATATCGAGTTGCATTGTTTTGTGAATCCTTTCTTTTCTTTATTCGGTAACTATTCGGCTCCTCTTTTTGCCCAGACTGCTCGGCGCTTGCGCGCTTCGCAAGTGTCGGTATGGGTGGTTGTGAGGCGGCCTGCGTCCGCCTCACAACTACCCATACCGACGGGCAGGCCGCCACGGGCGGCGCGTGAACGATGCCCGCACCGTCGCCTGCGAGAACCGGGTCGCATACCTGCAAGCTGGCCGCCACGGGCGGCGCGTGAACCTACAAATAGTTACCTTTATCAATTGCTATTAGTAGTGCGTCCACCCGATAGTTATGAAGAAGTCGGAGCCAGTCTCCATCAATGCATACATCGTGCATAATGTTATGTCCTTGCATAGCGACATATTTCTCTCTTGGACCGACGCCGATACTTCGCGGATCGCGCACCTGAAATACATTATACTCGGACATCAAGACATCGATACATCTACATGTATCTACGGATGCCCAGGCTGGCAAACTGCGACTTCCTGGGTGGTTCCTCCTTCTCAAGTTGTTGCCGCACCAGCCGGGCGTAGTAGCCGTTGCGGCGCAGCAATTCATCGTGCGTTCCCTGCTCGACAATCGTGCCCTGGTCCATCACCAGGATCAGGTCGGCGTCACGGATAGTGCTCAGGCGGTGGGCAATGATGATCTGCGTACAGGCCAGCCTTTGCAGGTTCTGCGATACCTTCTGTTCCGTCACGACATCCAGGCTGCTCGTCGCCTCATCGAGAAGGAGGATTACCGGCTGATGCGCCACGGCCCGCGCGATGGCAAGACGCTGGCGCTGGCCGCCGGATAGGGCGCTGCCGCCCTCGGAAACAAAGGTATCATAGCCCATCGGCATGTTCGTAATGTCCTCATGGATGCAGGCGATCATCGCGGCCTTGAAAACCTGCTCCTTGCTCATCGCGGGATTGTTGAGCGTGATGTTGCTCAGGATTGAGCCGCTGAAGATAGCCGCGTTTTGCATGACGACGCCGAACTGGCGCCGCACCTCCTGATAATTCAGGCTTTGCAGGGGAATGCCGTCGTAGAAAATAGTACCCTCCGTCGGGATGTACAGGCCGAGCAGCAATTTGCCGAGCGTGCTCTTGCCCGAACCTGTGCGGCCTACGATGGCGACCTTCTGCCCGGCCTCGATGGTCACGTTGATATAGTCCAGTACCTTTGGGGTGTCGCCGGCGTAGCGAAAACTGACATTCGCCAGTTGAATGCGTCCGGTCAGGCGCGGCGGTGCATAGGCTTTCTGGCTATTTTGCTCCGGCCGGGCAATCATGATATCCGCCAGGCGCTCAAGACATGCCTGCGCAAGCTGCAACTGCTGCCCGCCCGTCACCAGCGAGATCAACGGCCCCAGGAAGGAGCTTGCCAGCGTGTTCAGCGCCAGCATCGTTCCGACGCTCATCGAGCCGTTGAGCACCTGTATTGTGCCTACCCACAACAGGGCCAGCGGCGCCAACGAGCGCACGGCCATGACTACCGTGTTGACGAGCGCGATGAGGCAGCCACGCTGGATCGAAACGTTCAACTGGTTGAAAAAGAGATTTGACCAGCGCTCGTGCGCGCGGTGCTCGGCACCCATCGCTTTGAGTGTCTCGATCCCGGCCAGCGCTTCGGCCAGATAGCCCTGGGCCTTCCCCTGCTCCGTCAATTCGCGCTTCGCCACATCGCTGACCGGGCGATAGCTGCCGACCATCAGCACGACCTGTACCGCGCCAATCGCCAGGGTGAGCAGGGCGAACGACGGCGATTGCCATAGCAATACAAATAAGTAAACGATGACCATGCTGCTATCCAGCGCCGCCGAAATAAGCTGGCTGCTAATGGCATCGCGGATAGTAGCGTTGCTCTCCATGCGCGTCAACAGGTCGCCGCTCGAACGCTGCTGCAAGAAGCTGTATGGCAGCGAGAGCAAATGTTTGAAGAAGCCCTGCATCATATAAATATCGATACGCGCGCGCAAATAGACAAGGAGCCATTCGCGCAGCAGCGAAGTCACGGTCTGCGAGCAGAGCAGCATCAGCATACCGATCCCCAATAGTGCCATGACATTGTTCAGCTTGAAGGGCAGGATATCATCGACGATGATTTTGGTGAGCAGCGGGAGGATCAGGCCAAAGAGTTGCAGCACGACGGAGGCGGCGACGACCTGGGCAAAGGAGCCTGGCGACTGGCGTATAAATTGCCGGACGTAGATGCTCAATGAGAGCGGGGGAGCGGAGGACTGGCGTTTGAAATGCGGGCCAGGCTCCATCGTGATGACCACGCCGGTAAAGCCGGCATCGAACTCCTTCAAGGTGAGCCGGCGGCGGCCGCCAGCCGGATCAACGACGGCGGCGTACTTCGGCGTCCACTTCTCAAGCACCATGAAATGTTTGAATTGCCAGTGGATGATCGCCGGCAGCCTGACGCGGCTAAAGTCGTTGTGCTGGAGCGATAGCGCTTTCACCTTCATGCCGTAGCCGCGCGCGGCCTTGACGATACCCAGGGCTGAGAGGCCATCGCGGCCCACTCCACACTGCATACGCACTTCCGAAACCGAGGTCTTGCGACCATAGTACGAAAGGAGCATAGCCAGGCAGGTGAGGCCGCACTCGACCTCGCTCATCTGGGAAAGCGCTGGCACGCGCTTCTTCCATAGTTTCCGCACCATCACACTCAGAAGGTTGCGGCGGCGCATTTCGATCTTTTTGAGTGGCATTGTCTTCTGGAGAGCGATATCCTGCTCCTCCCTTTTCACCGTGGCGAGCCGGATTCTCCTCAGTTGCTGCATTCTCAGATTACGATCTCTCTCTTGCATTTGCGAGCTTCCATATAAGCAATATTACGAAATATTCCAATCAAGATCGGAGATCCCTTAATGTGGGTAGTCGCGCGATGATGAAGTTTAACGATCAGGATCGGCAATGTCATGCAGAGCGCAGCGAAGAGCTGCGGCTCGCTGCGCTCTGCATGACATATCAAAGCCTTACGTTCCCACCTATGGGGTAGCCCCTACGGTGGCACGAATTGACCTCCCACGGACACCGGGCCACCGTCGGGGCCGTCCTGGTGGCGGCCCATACACACCCATCCACATACGCCGGGTTTCGTTACCGATTTTGATTGATTTAGCCTCATTTTTCACAGCAGCGACACAATGCGCAGCGCGCCAACCCTGATCTGCGCGGCCAGTACGCTGCCAGCATGGAGGCTGGCCGGGGCGTCTCCCAGGCCGACGATTACCACAATCGCTGGCCCGCTGATAAGGTGTGAGCATACGCTGGCGGGCGCATATTGCTTGCAGAACGCGCCAGGATCCGTTGTCGCCGGCTCAACCTCTACAATCTGGCTGCTCAACTCCTGTGGGTCCGCAGCGATCCGCAGCCGCACGGGTTGGCCGGCATGCAGCAGCGTCGATTGCTGCACTGGCAGGAATACGGCTGCCAGCGCGCCGCGATACCCTGGCAGGAGCTGGTTTCCCTCGCCGAGCGCTATGCCGGTCCCGCTAACGTAGATCGGTATCTGCGTCAACCAGGCCATTGCCCCGATCACCAGGAAGCAGCCCAGCAGGCACCATAGCAGGATGGGGGTACGCGCGGAGCCGAGGCGCAGCCTGGTAGTTTCTTCTTCGCTGCGCATGTAGTGGTCTACGGCGCTTTTACGAAATATCGGGCGGTTGGGTGCTTGCATGTTCTATCCGCTCACAGCACAAAAAATGATCAAAGGACTCCTAAGTGTAAGTATAAGAAGAGGGAGAAATGGAGTGGCCTGGGCGGCGCAGCCGCCCAGGCCACTCCATTTCTCCCTCTTCTTATTAAGATAAGGGTACTCCTGGCAATCCATAGATAAAGGCTACACTTTCCTGTAGACAGCGTAGCAGTTGCTGTCAAGGTGGATTCACCCCTCGGCAAGGGGGAAGGCGCGCAGGCGGGTGTAGCGGGCGCCGGCGCGCGACAGCTCGCTCTTCATAACATCAAGGGAGCGCGCGGGGTAGCTCTCGCGGATGGGGTTACTGCCCGGCTGGTCGCTGGCGAGCAGAGCTTGCAGGTTCTGCTGCTCGCTGGCGGAGAGGGAGGATTTGATGCGCGCGAGGGTGAGGTGCGGCGAGAAAGGACGCTGGTCGGTCTCGAAGCCGCGACGCGTGAGTTCATAGGTGAGCGTGCGGTGCAGCAGCGCGAGCGCGCCGGATGGTTCGTCGATGCCCATCCAGATCACGCGCGGCTGGCGCGGCGAGCCGAAGATGCCGAGCCGCGTGAGACGATAACTGAACGGAGTGACGCGGCGCGCGGCGATCTCGCTCGCTGCCATCGCCCGAGCCAGTTGCTCGTCGTCCAGTTCGCCGAGGAAGGCGAGCGTGAGGTGGATGCCCGCCGGATCAACGCAGCGCACGCCGGGCAATGCCTGTGCCACGCGGCGGACCTCGCCCGCCAGGCGGCGTTGCATATCCTCGCTCATCTCAAGGGCAATAAACGTTCTGGTCATGCGACATCACACGCTTCGGAGAAAAGCATGGCGTCAAGCTCCTCCCCGTCAATGGTCTCGACCTGGATCAGATGCTCGGCGATGGCTTCAAGCTTATCCCGCTTCTCGCGCAGGATCGCGAGCGCGGTGGCATACGCCTGGTCAACCAGCGCAGAAACCTCGGCGTCGATCTTTGCCGCCGTCTCCGGGCTGAACGAAGAGGTTCCCTCCGGGTCCATCTTGAGGGCGACGTTGCCGAGCGGGGACATGCCAAACTCGCAGACCATGCGCCGCGCGATACCCGTGACGTATTCAATATCCTGGCCCGCGCCCGTCGTGATATCACCGAAGATCAGCTCTTCCGCCGCGCGCCCGCCCATTGCGCCTGCCAGCTTCGCCAGCAGTTCGGAGCGGCGCAGCAGGTAGCGGTCCTCAAGCGGGGCCTGCACGGTGATGCCCAGGGCCATGCCGCGCGCAATCGCCGAGACCTTCTGCACGGGATCGGCGCCGGGCATAGAGCGCATGACGATGGCGTGCCCCACCTCGTGATAGGCGATGATGGCCTTCTCCGCTTCCGTGATGAGCCGGCTCTTACGCTCGGGGCCGGCCATTACACGCAGGATCGCCTCGTCGAGCTGCGGCTTCTCGATGACGCTCTGTCCGTTGCGTGCTGCCAGCAGGGCAGCTTCGTTGAGCAGGTTAGCAAGGTCGGCGCCCGAGAAGCCGGCGGTCTGGCGGGCCAGATCTTGCAGGCTCGTGCCCTCAGCCAGTGGCTTGTCCTGCGCATGCACTTCGAGGATAGCGAGGCGACCACGAATGTCGGGCTTATCGAGCATCACGCGGCGATCAAAACGACCAGGGCGCAGCAGCGCGGGATCGAGTACGTCAGGGCGGTTGGTAGCTCCGATGACGACGACGCTGGTCTGCTTGTCGAAGCCGTCCATCTCGACGAGTAACTGGTTGAGCGTCTGTTCACGCTCATCGCTGCCGCCTGTGCCGGAGCTGGTGCGCTGGCGCCCGACGGCATCGATCTCGTCGATGAAGAGGATACACGGGGCATGCTCTTTCGCCTCCTTGAAGAGATCGCGCACGCGCGCGGCCCCCACGCCGACAAACATCTCTACGAATTCGGAGCCGCTGACGCTGTAGAAGGCGACGTTGGCCTCACCGGCAACGGCACGCGAGATCAGCGTCTTGCCGGTGCCGGGCGCGCCGACAAGCAGCACGCCTTTGGGAATGCGCGCGCCCATCGCTGTAAAACGCTCGGGATGTTTGAGAAATTCCACAATCTCCTGTAGCTCCTGCTTGGCTTCCTCAACGCCCGCCACATCCTTAAAGAGCACCGTGGGGTGCGTCTCGTTGAAACGCCTGGCCCTTGAGCGCGCGAAGGGGATCGCCTGCCCGCCAATGCTCCCGCGCCGGATAAATACGAAGGCCAGACCGGCAACGAGGAGGATCAAAAACAGGTCCACCCCACCCTGGATCCACTGGCTGCTCTGTCCATTGTCGACACTCACGGCTGCGCCATCGTGGAGAAATAGCTCCGTTACCGATTGCCCATCCTCTTTAACGCTGTGGTACTGTTTGCCCGTGACGCTGGTAGCAAATAAGTCATTCCCGCTTATCGTTACTGACTTCAACTGGTGATGATCCGCCATGTTGAGCATATCGCTGATCGGCCTGTCCTGCATGACGGCGCCGCCCAGCGTGATATTGACCAGTCGCAGCACCGCGAGTGTCAGCAGCGCCAATCCTATGGTAATAAATACCATCGCCAGCGCGTAGCGCTTTTTCAGATGGCGCTTCCTGCTTGTCTGGGGACGGGGGTTCTGCGATTTGGGATCTGTGGTTTCACGGTCATCTTTAGGAGGCCATTCCATGCGCGATCTTAAACCCTTCTATGTTTTCCAGATAGACGTTTGTTTGTGCCTTTTTCTGCATCGCTATGTATCGCTGCATATTTTCATGCTCGGCAGTACGGGGTAAGTATAGCGTATGAGAATCGGTTTAGCAAGATAAGGATATGCTGAGAAGACCTGGAAAGCCTTAGAGGCCAGCACTACCGTGAGGCTATCAGAGAACAGTACTATTGTGGCACCGTTAACCAACAATATTGAGGGCATGCCTGATTCCCGGCTACCTCGCGCCTGCGGCGCTCGCTTCATATATGGTGTGATGTGGCAAAGGCGCTATGCGCCTTTGCCACATCACACCATATATCCCCGGCGCGGCTCTCACACGGCGAGAGCCTGCAACGTTTGCTTGAAATATTTTGTTTTGAATAAAATATCTAAAAAGCATTTTATTCAAAACAAAATATTTCTCCTGCTCGGCTCCGCCGAGCGAGCGCAGGGAGGCTAAAATTAGCTACTGGCACTCACGCGGCTTTTAAAATCCTAGAGGGATTCGCTAAATAGTACGTCACTTGCAGAGACAGAGGTTTCTCTGTATACTTACTGCTAAGATATTTTAATGCCACAAAGGGGCACCTGCCCCTGCGGCCTTGATTGTTACTCTCGTGCACTTTCTTGAAGAGTTCTTCAAGGGGTGATGTCGTTCTCTGAGAGGAGGCGTTTTCATGAGCAGTCCATCGACCGCAGTCCCTTCACTTCCCAACCGCTGGGTTCTTGCCATCGCTGCATTTTGTATGCAGCTAGCACTCGGCTCCGTCTACGCATGGAGCACATTCCTTCTTCCGGTCATGAACCTCTATCATGCAGCCAGGCCGGCGGCGAACCTCACCTTCAGCCTGGTCCTGGTTGCGCTGGGGATCACAGCCGGATTCGGCGGCTATTTTAATAACCGCTTCGGGCCGCGTGTCGTCGCCACCGCTGGCGGCCTCCTCTATGGCCTGGGGGTGATCCTGGCGGCATTTACTGCCGGCAATCTATTTCTCCTCTACCTCACCTTTGGTATTATCGGCGGTATTGGCGTGGGCCTGGGCTATATCGTGGCCCTGGCAATGCTCATCAAGTGGTTCCCTGACCGTCGCGGTTTTATTACCGGCCTGGCCGTTGCCGGCTTCGGCGGTGGCGCGGTCATCACAGGACCAGTCGCGGCCAGCCTGATCAAGTCCGTCGGCGTCAGCAATACCTTCCTCTATCTCGGCATCGCCTATCTTATTGTGATCGTCGTGGCGGCGCAGTTTTTCCGCACGGCCCCGCCGGACTATGCACCCGCCGGCTGGACGCCGAGCGCAAGGCAACAGGAGATCCGCACGACGCGAGAGTACACGCTGCCGGAAGCCCTGCGAGCCGTGAGATGGTATGTCTTATGGTTTATCCTCGCCCTGAACGTAACCGCAGGCGCGGCCCTGATTTCGGTAGCCTCGCCCCTGGCCCAGAAGTTCGCCGGCGTGGATGCGATCACCGCTGCGACCATCGTCATCGTCATTGGTGTCTTCAATGCGACGGGACGCCTGTTCTGGGGCTGGCTATCGGATGGTATCGGGCGTCCCTTTGCCTTCCTGAGCATGTTCGTGATCCAGATCGTCGTCTTTGTGCTCCTGGCAATCACCAGAAACTTTGGTCTTCTGCTCGTCCTGGCCGCTATCGTTGGATTGTGCTACGGCGGTGGCTTCGGCACGATGCCCGCTTTTGCCGCCGACTTCTTCGGTCCCAGGAACGCTGGCACGATCTATGGCGCCATGCTTACAGCCTGGAGCGCCGGTGGCATTGTCGGCCCGATCCTGATTACCAGCTTCGGGACTACCAAAGCCCCCGATTATGTGACGCCGCTCTTCATCATTGCCGCTATCATGGTGGTAAGCTGCGCCCTGCCGCTGGTTGCCCGCATGCTGATGCGCCGCCGCGCAGTGGAGGTTACAGCTGCCTCCGGCTCCTGACCACAGCTCACGCCTGCGGCGTTCGCTGGATGTATAGTGTGTCGTGGGCAGGCCCTTCGCGCCTGCCCACGACACACTATACATCCCTGGCGCGACTGCGCCGCACGAATGCTCCGCGTTCTCCCCTCCCACGCCACGGGTTGGTAAGGTAAAGCCGCACCGAGATCGAGTGTGTCGTGTGGGAACATGCGCTTCGCGCATGTTCCCACACGACACACTCGATACAGCGAGCGCCGCAGGCGCGAGCACACGAGGGCACCGGAAGCCAGGCACTCCTATTAGAACTGTGATACAATAGGACTATACGCGTGACATTATCTATTTTGAACAAGATGCGGGTATCCACCACCTGCAAAACGAGGGGATTTCCTATGCAAGATGTCACATCACTGCCTGCACCCGTGCAGAACCTTGTAGAAGAGGTCATGCAAGTCGGCTCCTCCCCGGAGCCATTCAGCCAGGAGAGCCTCGAAAAAGCGCCCCGCATTCGCGACGCGAAAGTCGTACACAGTGTCTGCCCCTACTGCGCCGTTGGCTGCGGCCTGAACGTCTATGTGAAAGATGGCAGGGTCATCGATATCGAAGGCAACCCCGAAAGTCCTATCAATCACGGCACGCTCTGTCCAAAGGGCGCCGCCACCTTCCAGTACACGGTCAACCCAAGCCGTCTGACGCAGGTCCTCTATCGCGCCCCCTACAGCGACCACTGGGAGGTCAAATCGCTCGATTGGGCAATGGAGCAGATCGCCCAGCGCGTGAAGAAGACGCGCGACGAGACTTTCGTGGAGCGGCTGCCCGACGGGCGCGAGGTCAACCATACCCTGGGCATCGCCTCCCTGGGCGGCGCCACGCTCGACGTTGAAGAAAATTATTTGATGAAGAAGCTGCTCACCGGCGGCTTAGGCATTGTCTCGATTGAAAACCAGGCCCGTATATGACACAGCTCGACGGTACCCGGTCTGGGTACATCATTCGGACGCGGCGGAGCTACGACGTTTCCGCAAGACCTGGTGCATAGCGATGCAATCCTGATTATGGGCAGCAACATGGCCGAGGCCCATCCCGTCGCTTTTGCCAACGTAGTGAAGGCGAAAGAACTGGGCGCGAAGATCATACACGTCGATCCGCATTTCTCGCGCACATCGGCGCTGGCGAATCTCTACGTGCCCACGCGCGCCGGCAGCGATATCGTCTTCCTGGGTGCGATCATCCGCTACCTGCTGGAGAACAACGCCTATTTCCACGACTATGTGGTGCATTACACCAACGCACCTATGCTCGTGCGTGAGGATTACAAGGATACCGAAGACCTCGACGGCCTCTTCTCCGGCTTCGATCCGGATACAGGGACCTACGCCGACCAGAGCAGTTGGGACTACCAGCGCGATCAGTATGGCAAGCCGCTGACCGATCCAACGCTGCAAGATCCGCACTGCGTCTTCCAGATCATGCGCCGCCACTTCGCGCGCTACACGCCGGAGATGGTCGAGCAGGTCTGCGGCGTCCCGCGCGAGCAATGGATGCAGGTCGTGCAAACACTGGTCGAGAATTCCGGGCGCGAACGGACCTCGGCGGTCTGCTACGCCGTCGGCTGGACACAGCAATCGAAGGGCGTGCAGATCATTCGCAGCGCGGCCATTATGCAACTCCTGCTGGGCAACATGGGACGCCCCGGCGGCGGCATTATGGCGCTGCGCGGGCATGCCTCGATCCAGGGATCAACCGACGTGCCGACGCTCTACGACCTGCTGGCCGGCTATATGCCACAACCCGCTGCCATGCTCTCACCCCGGCCCGATATCGTGGACCCCACGGCGGAGACCACCGCGAGCAACGGAGCCGCCAGACGTGTCAGTGCGCCTTCGCAGCAGACGCTCGAAGAATATATCGCCACCTCGGGGATGAAGACAGGCTGGTGGTCGCATTTCCGTGAATACATTATCAGCCTGCTCAAAGCCTGGTACGGCGAGGCGATCCATGAGGAGGGGAGCGACTCCGGCTACCGCTGGATCCCAAAAATTACCGGCGACCATTCCCACCTGGCGACGACCTACGCCATACTGGAAGGCAAGGTCAAGGGCTACTTCCTCTTCGGGCAGAACCCTTCGGCGGGCAGCACCGATTCGCGGATGCAGCGCCGCGCGCTGGAGCAGCTTGATTGGATGGTGGTTCGCGATCTCTACGAGGTCGAGTCAGCAGTCTTCTGGTACAAGGGGACGGAGCCGATTGATCCCAGCAAGATCAAGACGGAGGTCTTCCTGCTGCCGGCCGCCGCTTCGACGGAGAAGGAGGGCAGCTTCACCAACACGCAGCGCATGCTGCAATGGCGCGATAAAGCTGTCGATCCGCCCGGCGACGCGCGCTCGGACCTCTGGTTCGTCTATCACCTCGGCAAACGGCTCAAGGCACTCTACGCCGATAGCAAGGAGGCGAAAGATCGCCCCATCCAGGCGCTGACCTGGGATTACGACATGGAGCACCCGGAACCCGGCTCGCGCATCCTCGATGAACCCGACGCCCTGCTGGTGCTCAAAGAGATTAATGGCTACTATGTCTATGAGACAAACGGGGATCAGAAGCGAACCTGCACGCTGCGCGAAGCGCAGCATGTGCCGGGCTTCGCGGCGCTCAAAGCCGACGGCAGTACCGCCTGTGGGTCCTGGATCTACAGCGGTGTCTACCCGGAGCCGGGCAACAACCGCGCGGCCTCGCGTATCCCCGACTCCAACGGCTATACGTTCCTGCAATGGGGCTTCGCCTGGCCCTCCAACCGGCGCATCCTCTACAACCGTGCATCGGCGGATCCGCAGGGCCGCCCCTGGTCGGAACGCAAGAAGTATATCTGGTGGGACGCGGAAAAGAAAGAGTGGACGGGCTACGACGTTCCCGATTTCCCGTTGAACAAGGCTCCCGACTATACGCCGCCACCCGACGCGACGGGCATGGACGCTATTGCGGGCAGCGATCCCTTCATTATGAAGCCGGATGGCCGGGGCTGGCTCTTCGCGCCAAAGGGGATGAAGGATGGGCCGCTGCCAGCGCACTACGAGCCAGCGGAGTCGCCCGTACATAACGCGCTCTACAAGCAGCAGAGCAATCCGGCCGCGATCTACTTCAAGGATCGGCAGTTCAATCGTCTCGCACCCGTTGGGGATGAGAACTATCCTATCGTCGTCACCACTTACCGCCTGACGGAGCATCACGTCAGCGGTCCGATGACGCGCTGGATGCCCTGGCTCAACGCGCTGCAACCCTCGCTCTTCGCTGAAATCAGCCCCGAGCTGGCTGCCGAGCGCAACATCAAGCACGGCGATTGGATGGTCATCAGCACGCCGCGCGGCGAGATCGAGGCGCGGGCGATGGTTACGCATCGTATGCGGCCCCTGCGCGTCGCCGGGCGGCTCGTCCACCAGATCGGACTCCCGTTCCACTGGGGCTTCCAGGGGAAGGTCACGGGCAGTATTACCAACGATCTTGCACACATGGTGCTGGAACCGAACGTCAGTATTGAAGAGGCGAAGGCGTTCACCTGCAATGTACGCCCCGGACGCCTCCCTGTAAAATAATGCAGGAGCGACCATTGTGGTCGCCCGCTCCTAAAATGCGACGAGATTTCCCTCGGTAGAGGCCGGATTCATTCGCCCGTCGAATGGCGTGAATCGGCTCCTCAGACGGGTAGATCAATCCGGCCCCTACCGAGATAAGGAGTGACAGTATGGCGGCTGTACAATCCGATTCATCCCAGGCGTCACTATTAGATACCCTCACCGGCGCGCTCCTGCCCTTGCGCAAGGAGGTGCCGCCCCCAAAGCAGGCGGCGATGGGCTTCTTTACCGATACCAGTCTCTGCATCGGGTGCAAAGCCTGCGAGATCGCCTGCAAGCAATGGAACCAGCTTCCGGCCACCCCGCCCTCATGGAGCGGCACCAGCTACGACAATACGCAGCAGCTTGGCGCCACCACCTGGCGGCATGTGCAGTTCATCGAGCAGATCGGGCGCCGCTCCGCACCCGACCTGCCGCTTCTCTCCGGGCAGAACGCCGGGCAGAGCAATGGCGAGGTCTCCGCCGTCGCGGTGGGGACCGCGCTGCCATTCTTTAATACTGACCGCTGGCTGATGGAGAGCGATGTCTGCAAGCACTGCGTGAACGCGCCCTGCCAGGAGGCGTGTCCCACCGGAGCCATTATTCACACCGAGTTCGACACGGTATACGTGCAGCAGGATATTTGCAACGGCTGCGGCTACTGTGTCGTCGCCTGCCCCTTCGGCGTGATCGCCCGCGATGAAGAGGGGGATCGCCTGGCGCACAAATGCACGCTCTGCTATGATCGCCTGAAGGATGGGCTGGAGCCGGCCTGCGCAAAGGCGTGCCCCACCGACTCGATCACCTTCGGCGAAGTCGAGCAGCTTAAGCGACAGGCGCGCGAACGGCTCGGCCTGCTGCACGAACGCGGCGTAAGCGAGGCGCGGCTCTACGGCGTGGACGACGATATCCTCGATGGTGGGCTGAACTCCTTCTTCCTGCTCTTAGACGAGCCGGAGGTATACAACCTGCCGGGCGATCCGCCACGGCCCGCCAACCACGTCGCCCCCGCTTCGCTGTGGACCATTGCCGCCGCGACGGTGCTGGGCCTGGCCGGCATGCTCTTCTTCGGCGGGCGAGAATGAAAGCGTATAGCGATCACATCCGACCATACCATCCCTCGCGCCGCGAGGGATGGTATGGTCGGATGTGATCGCTACAAAGTTCATCATTGGAATAAATCGGGGAGGCAGAATGTTATGGAATACAATAGATCTACAGCAACACGCCTGCTCGCGGCCGTCACTTCGCGCATTGCTCCGCTGTGGGGCGCCATCGCTCGCCTCTCGGCGGGCGAGGAGGTTGTCGAGCGCATGGCCGAACTGACCACCGGCTACAAGCCAGATCCCACGCGCGAGCAGCAGGAACCAACCTATTACGACTACCCCGTGCTGAAACAACCGGTCTGGCGCTGGGAGATTGTCTGGTATTTCTTTCTTGGCGGCCTGGCGGCGGGCTGTTACGTCATCGCCAGTATAGCTTCAATCTTCGGCTCCAAAGAGGATCGCGCCGTGGCACGCACCGGTCACTATCTCTCGCTGCTTGCGCTCCTGCCCTGTCCACTGCTGCTGATTAAAGATCTGGGACGGCCAGAGCGCTTCCTGAACATGCTGCGCATCTTCAAGGTTAAATCGCCGATGTCGATGGGCGTGTGGGGCCTCGTGACCTTCTCGTTCTTTAGCGGCACGGCGGCGGTGATTCAGGCCGGGAGGGATGGCCTGCTGGGCAGGTGGTGGGGCGCGAAGCTGCTGGCCGCACTGCCGCAGAAGCTGCTGGAGGCGCCAGGCATGCTCTCCGGCATGTTTCTTGGCGGCTACACCGGTGTGCTGCTGACGGCGACGAGCGTGCC
>DATGLE010000073.1:0-2459 GCA_035294325.1 Ktedonobacteraceae bacterium
GCGCCCGGTCACGCGACCAGAGAGCGTCGAGGAGAATGCGGCCATGCCCATCTGCGGCAGGAGGGCCAGGCCGGTAATGAGCGCGGAAAGGCCGCGAATATTCTGGAAAAAGAGCGTCATAACGAAGAGTTCTCCATAGAATCCGAAGTTGAGCAGCAGTCCAACGCTATTGGCCGCCGAGAAGGTGAGCGAGCGAAAGAGGCCGAGCGGAAGCATCGGGCTTTCAGCGCGCCGTTCGATGAGCAGAAAGATTACCGTTGCCAGCACAAAGCCAGCCAGCGAGCCGAGAATGGGCAGCGATGTCCATCCCCACGCGGCGCTCTGAATAAAGGCCAGCGTGAGCAGGGCAAGTGCGATGATCCCTGCGAACTGCGCGCCGAGATCGAGTCCACGTCCCTGCTGCCCCTCAATGTGAGGAACGAAGCGCCAGGCAAGCAGAAGGGCCACAATCCCCACGGGAATGTTGAGGAAGAAGACGCTGCGCCAGCTCAGTGCATTAACCAGCAGGCCGCCGATGATGGGACCGCCAGCCGCCGCGACGCCAGCGATACCACCCCATAGACCGATGGCCCTGTCACGCTCATGCGGATCCGCAAAGGTGTGATTGAGCAGCGCCAGAGAGGCCGGCACCTGGAGCGCCGCGCCAACTCCCTGCACCACACGGGCCAAGTGGAGCGTCCACATATTCGGCGCCAGCCCGCAGGCCACAGAAGCCCCGGTAAACAGCACCAGACCGATCAGGAACATCCGCTTATTGCCAAGACGGTCCCCCAGCGCGCCCGCAGAAAGCAGCAGACAGGCAAAGACCAGGGTATAGCCGGAGACGATCCATTGCAGGTCGCTGATCGCCGCACCCAGTTCGTGCTGAATATTGGGCAGGGCAATCGTAACTACGGTTGTATCAAGAATTACCATAAAGTAGCCGAGGCAAATGCATATCAAGCTCAGAATCTCGATGAGCCGCTTTGACACGTTCTATTCCTTTCTCTCTCTTGTTCGCGCCTGCGCGCTCTCCATGTCTGGAGCGGCTCCGCCGCGCAAGGGATAGATGGTATCTGGTGGCAAATGCGCTTCGCGCATTTGCCACCAGATACCATCTATCAGGCGAGCGCCGCAGGCGCGAGCAGTGCCGGTGTCCGAGATCAGATATCCCTTCAAAACAGGATATACCGAGAATATTTCACGTGGCGTCGAAATATTTTGCGGGTATACTACCAACTGATCGATGCGTTTGAAATATTAGAAGGAGAAGAATAGAGATGTCTGGAGATACCAATATTGCTGCCCTTGCCACGCTGCTCGCCGATCAAACGCGCGTGAGCATCCTGATGGCCCTGGCGGATGAGCGCGCGCTGCCTGCCGGCGACCTGGCGCGGCAGGCTCGCGTGAATGCTTCGACGGCCAGCGCGCATTTAGCGAGGTTAGTCGAGTCCGGGCTGCTCGTTGTAGAGAAGCAGGGGCGGCACCGCTATTACCGGCTCGCCGATCCGGCCATCGAGCATGCGCTTGAGGTGCTGGCTGGCTTCGCTCCGGCTGCCCCGGTGCATTCGCTGCGCGAATCGGAGGCGGCGAAGGCTATCCGCACAGCCCGCATGTGTTACGGCCACCTGGGCGGAGCGCTGGCTGTCGCGCTCTCGGATTCTCTGACGAAGAGGGAAATCGTCGTTGACTCGCATGACGGCTATCTCGTTACTGATGATGGCCGGCGCTGGCTCTCCGATTTCGGCATCGATGGCGCGTTCCTCAAGCGACGCGGGCCGCTGGTTGTGCCGCATCATATCGACTGGAGCGAGCGGCGCCACCATATAGCGGGATCGCTGGGGATGGCGCTCGCCAGGCGCCTCCTCGATCTGGAGTGGATCAGGCGCGCGCCCGCGAGCCGCGCTGTATATATTACCGAGCATGGGCGCAAAGCGCTGGTGGATGAGCTTGGCATCCGCCTGCATCAGACCTTATGATTGGACGCTATGTGTTGCAAGATATAATTGCAGAAGCTGTCCTACTCCCTGAGCGGTGGGATCAGTATTAAACGGAGGTTCATTGCAATTCGCCGGCATAGTAGATGTTGGGAAGGTAGTCGGGTTCCTCACGTCCCAGCCTTCTATCAGGTCCCCGGACTGCAAAGCCCAGCCTACCAGGCCCATGTTCTTCGACAAAATATAGCGAAAGAACGTACTGATCAGGGGGATCTCTGTGGTGGAATTTGCTTCACAGCCTGACGCAGCCTCCTGATCAAGACCCCACTCCGATACAAAGACGGGAAAATTACCGGCGCTCACAGCGTGCCCAAACCAGTTATCCCATTGCGTCACAGTGTCATGCTGCGAGCTGAAATAGGGATGAACCGCATAGACGACGTTAGGAACCGTGAGCAGGAATTCCGCCCCCCGCTCCGGGGTATAGGTATTTGCCAGGTCCGCGATATCCTCTCCACTAGCCAGCCCTTGAGCAATAATCAA
>DATGLE010000074.1:0-8016 GCA_035294325.1 Ktedonobacteraceae bacterium
TTTATGACGCCGACAAACGGAAATACCTTCTGGTACCATCCCACGAATACCGTGATGGGCATGAACATGAATGGCATGAATATGCAAAACATGCAAAACATGCAGATAACCCCGAATATGCAGATGATGACCCCGCAGCCACCGCACTTTTAAGTTGGACGCTATGGCAAAGCCTGCTAACAGCTCTGCAATTTGCCCTTCGCCGGGCTGTTGCGGCTTTTGCCGATAGCGCTACACTCATCAGGGCCGGCGGCGCTTCCCTCTCAGGTTGTAGACACGGGGGCAGCGCCGCCGCTCTGTGAACGTCTCATCTTCTCATGAGTATGAGAGCAATGTCAAGCTACTGCTCTTCTCAATGCGTGACAAAATGTCACTCTTTACCCAGATTCGGCACCTCTTGATCCTCGGCCAGATATTTCAGGGACATGCTCAAGCGCAGGCGTGTCGCGCCAGAGGCCGAATATATCAATGCATCCTCGCTTTTTCTCCTCCTGATGAGGTTATCGGCTAACCGAGAAATGGCATTGTACAAACCCGAACATTGCGTTCGGGTTTGTAATAAAAATATATGCAGGGGCGACCATAATGGCCGCCCCTGCATATATTTTCAGGGAGCTATCGGCCTAGCCGACGCTGCCAGACATCTCCAACTGGATCAGGCGGTTCAACTCAACCGCGTACTCCATTGGCAACTCTTTGGTGATCGGCTCGATGAAGCCGTTGACGATCAGCGAATATGCCTCGGACTCGTCCAGGCCACGGCTCATCAGGTAGAAGAGCTGATCCTCACCAACCTTCGAGACCGTAGCCTCGTGGCCGATCTCCGTCTCCGGCTCCTCCACGCGGATCGTCGGGTAGGTATCGGTGCGCGCGTGCTCGTCGAGCAGCAGCGCGTCGCAACGCACGCTGGATTTGGTGTGGTGCGCGCCCGCGTTGACGCGGATAAGGCCGCGATAGGAGGCGCGGCCTGTCCCCTTCGAGACCGACTTCGACAGGATCTGCGAAGTGGTGTGCGGTGCGAGGTGCGTGATCTTCGCTCCGGCATCCTGATGCATGCCATCGTTCGCGAACGCCACCGAAAGCACGTCGCCGCGCGCACCAGGCTCCATCAGCAAGACCGCCGGATATTTCATCGTGACCTTAGAGTTATGGACGATGAAGCCCTGCGAGACAAAGTTACCAGTGCCTTCAACCTCGATATCCCAGGTTGGCACCTCGACTACTGAAGACTCCGAGACATCAACATCGACGATCTCAACGCTCTCGGGTAGCTCGATTGACGAACGCCCCACGCGCCGGTTCTGTGGCAGCGTTGGAGCCTGCTGCTGGGCCTGCATGCGTAGCGTCGGGCTGACATGAGCGTAGAAGCGCGGGTCCGCCGCGAAGACGAGCCGATGGGCGCTATGCGCGGTGCAGGTGACGCCCATGATCTCTACCTGCCTGGGTTCGGCAAACTCTGTATGCAGACGCGGTGTAATGCCCAGAGTGACGAGTAGCGACGCGATATCTTCGAGCAGTCCACGATTAGCAGACTTCAAGCTGAAGCGGCCCTTAACCACACAGCCATCAGCATCCAGGTAGCCAGCGATAAACGCGATACGCTGCGATTCTGGCAAGGACCAGACCCAGGCCGGTACACGCTTGCTGAGAGCATTGCCCTCGAAGCCATTGAGGCGGAAGAATTCGGCCAGTTCTTTGCTATGCCAGGCGACGTGGTTGCTATCGGCTCGCTCTTGAACAGGTGCATCAATGAGAGCCGTCATCGTCTCCATTAGCCGGCCACGAGCGCGGTCAGTGGCTGGTGTTGAGAAGCCCACCTTCGCGTAGCGCATCACATCGGCGGTTTGCGCCGCTTTTACTTCGATATTGCCATCGCCAATCCAGTAGCCGAAAAGCCACATCAGGCTGTCAGTTGTCTCGGCGACCTCTGGCATGCGAGTCATGCGTGTACGCGTCATCGTCAGATCGCTGGCGTACTGGTTTAGCGAATTGAATGTCGTGCTCAGTTCGGGCATTCGCAGTTGATACGATCTGCCATAGTCAACGGAGGTACGCGGGATGATCGCCTCTTTCAAGTGATCGGCGCGTACATACGCCAGCTTGTAGCGCCCCTGCTTCTTTGCGGCCTCAGCATCGTAGACATACGAGAAGAATGGATGATTGGCCGTGACACGCAGTTTGCGCTCGCCAATCGAGACGGTATGTACAGGCTGCATGCCGGAGAATCTCTTCCCCAGAACGCGACGGAAGACCAGTTGCCCCGTTTTCTCGTCGAACGAGAGCACCTTATCCCCGACATTGAGCGACTCGATTGTTTTGATCCCTTCTGGCGTCGTTACGGTTGAGCCTTGAGCGAGGCACCCCAGATTGCCGTCAACCCACTCCATCGTCGCATCGCGGTACGCTGCGGCGCGCTTGGTCACGAGGTTGTAGACGTTCTTCGACCAGTTCTGAATCGTTGTGTAGCGGACGCGCGCGCCTTCCTTGACCTTGATCTCAACGACAGCGCTGTGCAGGCTATCGCTGGTATAGGTCGGGGCCGTGCAGCCCTCGACATAATGCACGTATGAACCAGGCTCGGCGATAATCAGTGTGCGCTCGAACTGGCCCATGTTCTGAGCGTTAATACGGAAGTATGCCTGCAACGGAATCTCCACGCGCACGTTCGCCGGCACATAGACAAAGCTGCCGCCGCTCCACACGGCGCTGTTCAGCGAAGCAAACTTGTTATCGGATGGAGGAACGACGGTGCCGAAGTGCTCCTTCACAATATCGGGATACTCGCGCAGCGCTGTATCCATGTCGGTGAAGATCACGCCCAGCTTCTCAAGATCTTCACGCACTTTGTGATAGACGGCCTCGCTCTCGTACTGGGCCGTCACGCCGGCCAGGTATTTGCGTTCGGCCTGCGGGATGCCCAGGCGATCAAAGGTCTCCTTGATCTCAGCGGGGACATCTTCCCACGTCTTGCCCTGCTGCGGCACCGGCTTGATATAATAGTAGATATCGTCGAAATTGATGCCCGACAGATCGGCGCCCCAGGTCGGCATAGGACGTTTCTCGAAGAGTTTCAGGCTCTTGAGGCGAAAATCACGCATCCAGGCCGGTTCGCCCTTCATTTCAGAGATCTGTGCGACAATCTTTTCATTCAAGCCCTTCTCGGCTTTGAATGCGTAGTTCTCTGGTACATGGAACCCGGCGCTGTAGCCCTGTTCCAACTCGAATACCTGACTCATAAGCATTTACTCCACTAGCTGGCTGCTCTCTATCGTCGCAAGGAAAGCCAGTTGCTTTCTCCAATCCTTACTTGCTCACTCGGATTTACTGGTATTATAGGTTCTCTAACGGTGACTTGTCAAGGCTTGGGAAGATAATCGTACCTCTGGATTCCCCCACGCAGCCGCTTGACATACCACGACCAGGATTGCTATTATTGGTAGCGCAAAGTATAGTAACGATGCCCTTTAACTTTTGCATCAGAATTTCGCATCTGCGCGTTTTATCGCACAATGAAATCATAAATGCAAAAATGTGATAAATCGCGCAATCGCAAACTGTATGAAGATCCTGTTCAAATTGTTTGTAAGGAACATTATGAGCGAGCGCCCGTAGTTCAGTGGATAGAACAGCAACCTTCTAAGTTGCCTGTCGCAGGTTCGAGTCCTGCCGGGCGCGCCCGGTGCGATAGAGATATCTATTATTCGCACATTTCAATGCCTTCCCGATGGGCGAAGCGCTGCTGGCGCTGAGGTATCAGGGGTAAAGTGCAGCGGGGCAAAAAGTGATGCACATCAGATTTTGCCCATCGAGTTGACAATTTCTGTTCGATGGGGCTGGTTGAACTACAAGCGTGATACCTTGTAGAGATACGCCTGCTCTGGGAGAAAGCCTGTGTTTACGCACTATTGACGCTGACATACCTCTCAATCCAGGGCTGTCGTCTTCTCCCTCATCTGGTCGCAGGCAGATGAGTTGTTGCTATGCTGTTCTGCTCGCGCTCCTCCCTCCATCTATGTGCCTATCACCTCTTCCGCGTCGTCAGATTGTATCTTCACCAGGATGCAATCACCTACGAAAAATTAGATCATAGATGGAGAATATTGCCCATGTTTATCATTCCCGAGACGTTTGCTCGCTTCATGGTAACGCTCTATGGCGAAGAGGGCCGCGCGTGGATCGAGCGCCTGCCCGCGATTCTGGCTGCATGTGAGCGGCGCTGGAATATCACAATTGAGCCACCGTTCGACGACCTGTCGTTCCACTATGTCGCGCCTGCCGTCTGTGCGGACGGTACCCCCGTCGTGGTGAAGGCGTCCCCACCCAACGGCGAGTTCGCGCACCAGTTCGAGGCGCTGCGCCTCTTCGATGGACGCGGCATGGTGCGGCTGCTGGCCTCCGATGCCACGGACAAGGTGATGCTGCTGGAGCGCCTGCTGCCGGGAACGCGTCTGACTACAGTTGAGAACGACGAGAAAGCCATCTCGATTGCTGCATCCGTCATGCGCCAGATATGGAGACCGGCGCCGGAGCAGCATCCGTTCCCGACGGTCCAGGATTGGGGCAGAGGTTTCACCCGCCTGCGCGCACATTATGGTGGCGGTTCCGGGCCGTTTCCTGCCGCTCTGCTTGAGCGGGCCGAGAGGCTCTTCGCCGAACTGAGCGCCTCGATGGCAGCACCCATGCTATTGCACGGAGATCTGCACCAGGAGAATATCCTCGCGGCTCAGCGCCAGCCCTGGCTCGCCATCGATCCCAAAGGGCTGATTGGCGAGCCGGCTTACGAGACGGGCGCGGTGCTGCGCAATGCGCTATCGCCAGCGCTCCCGGCACAGCAGTTGGGTCGCATTCTTGCCCGGCGCGTCGATCAACTGGCCGGGGAGCTTGGCCTGGACCGCGCGCGAGTGCGCGACTGGGGACTGGCCCAGGCCGTACTTTCGGTATGGTGGGATATCGAAGATTTCGGCAGCTTCTCACAGTGGTCGCAAGAGGCCCTCACCTGCGCCGAGTTGCTGGCCGCGCTCAAAAGGTAACAGGCGAGGGGGGCATGCCTGCACCCTTCTCTTACCCTACGAATAGCTCCCTCAGTTCCTGCACCCTGGGTTCCTGCCCCCACTTCGCCTGCATGAGTTGATAGGTCCGGTAGGTTTCGTCGAGGCGCAACTGGTTGCCTGCCGCCCTGGCCGTGGTAGCAGCGCGTGCAACATAGGCGCAGCTCTGCTCCAGATCACCAAGCGCGAAGGAGGCATCGGCCTGCCGTACCGTCAGGTTGATGCGGTTGGGAATCAGGCCGGTGGACAGGACCTTATCCATGCGCGCGTAACCTTCCCAGGCTTTTTCGGGCTGGTTCAGATTGAGGTACATCAGCCCTTCAAACTCGCTCATGGACCAATCGTTGAAGTGCGTATAGACGAAATGCGGATCTTCCTCGTAGCGCTCGGGGAAGGTCCGGCGCGCGAGGTCAAGGAAGTGCAGCGCTTCTCGCTCGCGCCCAAGAGCGCTCTGCGTCTCGCTCATTCCGACGTAGATGCGACCTCGCAAAAGCGGAGATGCATTGCTACTGAGCTGCAAAGCGTGCTCGTAGGCATGTAAGCGAGCCTCCGGGCGCTTGAGATAGAGGTAAACCTGGGCCTGACGAATCCAGGAGGTCATTTGCAGATTCGTGTCTTCAGCCAGCTTGCCATATTCGAGTGCCTGTTTAGCATTGGCAAATGCGGTGCCGAAGTTTTGATACTGCAATGCAAGTAGGGAGGCAAGCTGATATCCCTGTGAAGCCAGGCTCGCCGCTCTGCGCTGGTAGTGCGACGGGTGTTGCAGCAGCGCGGTCAACTGGGCGAGATAGCCAGGAAGGGTTTGCCCCAGTTCTACCAGCCCCCCTTCAAAGAAGAGGCGCCAGCACAGGGGGATGTTGATTGTGCAGAGCGCTAATACCTCTTCGGGCTGGAGGATCGCTTTGTCGGCGGCGTGAGTCAGTCCAAAGACCGCTGCCGGCGTGCTAATCAAGGTGGTGATGGCCTGTCTTCTGGAGACTCCTTCTCCCCTTTCACCTGTGTTTTGTACCCGGTTCATGCTCTCAAGGCTCCTTCTGGCCTGCTGGATGCAGGCGTCTAATGCTGGGGTGAGCTGCGGCTGTGTCAGGATGATGGCAGGGGTTCCCGGATCAGGGGAGGTCTGAATGGTGGATGACAGGCTAGAGGTAATAGAGATGGTTCCCGGCTCCGGTGACGATGGTAGTGGCGCTTCCTGGGGTGGGGGTACCGCGCATGCAATTGGTTCCGCTTTCGCGCGCCTTTTGGAAGAAATCACATCTTCAAACCCCAGGTCATCAGGAGACATGCCAAAGGCTTTGCAGACCTGATCGAGCGTCGCCAGTTGCGGTATCTGCAATCCTCGCTCCCAGCGATTGAAGGTGTTTACACTCACCCCTGCTTTGGCACTTGCTACCGCGATACTCCACCGCTTCTGCATCCTGGCTGCCTCTAGCTTTTTGTTTGGTGTTGCCATTTATCTTCCCTCACAACTTTCTTGGGTGCAGCGCTCCGTTCCCTGGGAGAAACGGAGCCGCTCCCTCCGCCTTTGCTCGCCAAAGCGCTTCCAAAAAGTGGAAACGCTCATAGCCAGTACATCGCGATAAGCGAATTATGTCGCGGTCAGGCGCATCGCACCAGGACCCGGGCTTCTGTACCCGGCCACGCACGTTATCTTATCGCTACATGTGCAACTGCAAATGTGCAGCTTATGGAATATATTGTAGAGGACTTGTTGCCGGTTGTCAAGTAAAAGTGATAAAACGTGATGAAATGTGAATATGGTATTCTTGTGTAACTATAATCCTGTTACACAAGAATACCATCTATGTTTGTGTAGGGAAAGTAGAATCAGATATCTAATCCAGTTCCATAACCATGCCGACACCGTGTTCGTTGCGCCCATATTCTACGAAGCCGAGGCGCTGATAGAGGCCGATAGCATCGTACCAGTTGTTGTTGGTCTCGACGAAAACGCGCCGGTAGCCGCGCTCCCGCGCCTGGTCCAGCAGGAATGTGACAATGGTCCTGCCGATGCCGCGCCGCCGGTAATCGCGATGAGTCGAGACGCGCACGATGCGACCCGTACCCTCATCGACTGTAATCAGCGCGCCGGTGCCAACCAGCGCCGGCCCACTGTAGGCGACCAGGAAGCTGTGGCCCGCACGGACATAACTGGTCATGATATCATTGAGGTCCGGGTTGAGCGCTTCATCGATGAAGCCAAAATGCTCGCCCAACCCTTGCAGGATGAGCTGCCTGGCCGCCTGCTGGTCGTGCTCCTCGAATGGTCTGATGAGCAGGGACGAGCCGTTGCTACCTGTTACATTCTTCATGATGGTCCTCTCATGACTGCGCAGGCTTCTTTCCCCATGCCGTCAGGCCAAAGCCAAGACAGAGAAAATCATCGCTTCGCAGATCAATCAGCATTTGATGATACAGTTCGTCGTACTCGTTTTCCTGCACCAGCCCGGAGCGCAGAATGTAAGGCTTGAGCAGAGTGAAGGCGATTTCAGTATCTTTGCACGAGCTGTAGTGAAGCTCCATGCCGGCAGAAGCATCGAGGCAGCAGGACCTTCTATTGACCTGCTCGAAGCCTGCATCACGCAGAAGTTTGACAAGCATATGAGCCAGCCCGAGGGAGCGCCCATCAATAGAGAAAGTCCGGCCCTGCATAGAGAGTGCTTGGTAGAAATAGCCATAGAGACTTTGCAGTGCAGAGCTGTTTGAGATGACTACCTCGCTTTCAGTTAAGCGAAGGATGCCGCCGGGGCAAAGGATTCGCTTGCACTCGGTCAGCAATTTCGGCCAATCTTCTTTCGAGAGAAAACCGAAGAGCAGGCGGCCATTAACCATATCAAATGCCTCATCGGGGAACTTGAGAGGCTGCTTGACATCCATGACCTCAAAGCTGACGTTTTTCAACTGCTGGACCTTTGCCATTGCCTGAGCGTACTTGATCACGTTCTGGTTGATGTCCACACCAACGACC
>DATGLE010000075.1:0-11928 GCA_035294325.1 Ktedonobacteraceae bacterium
GGTTTGGCCCTTAAAGTAGAGAGGATGTTATGTGCCAGCGGAAGGCTAGGCTCGCGCCTTCCTTGCCATCGTCAGGGCCTTATTGTAGGCTTCCATCGCCTGCAAGTACTCCCCCTGGCGCATATAGGCATCGCCCAGGACACGATATCCCGCAGAATACTTTGGCGCCAGCTTTAACAGCGCACGCACGTTGCTGACGACTTCGCCAAGCAATTCGGGCGCGTTTCTGATTATGACGCGATACTCTTGCATCGCCTCGTCATAGTCGCCGACGAGCTGGTGCTGATAGCCCCTCACCAGGCGCTGCTGATAACTCAGGTTGCCATCCGCTGCTTTCGCGATACGTTCGGCACTACGCCCCCGGCTGACAGAGAAACTATGCTCGCGCAAATTGCCTGATCTATGCTGCATGGGCTGCAAACGTACAGCCGGACGCCTCATCGTCGTCTCCAGCTCGCTCGCGAGCAGAGCTGACTGCGGCTCGCGCAAAAGGCCGGAAGAGGACGGCGGCCTGCGAATAGATGCCGATACTGTGGCCTCGATATCAGTAAGATCCTCCGGCGGATTGACCATTGCCGCCGATGGCTGTGGCTCGAATACCGGGCCGGCGGCCATCTCACTCTGCGCCAGAGGTTGCACCTCGCGAGGGGCCGGCGGCGGAGCGGATGAAGGTTGCAGCGCTGCTACCCACTCGGGCAGAGCAGAGAGCGGCTGCGATTCCATGCCGGATGCAGGCGCCGGCTGCTCAAAATTTCCAAGTTCGGCCAGCGCCTGGATCAATGATGGCTCCTCAGCAACTTCCTGAATCTCAGGCTCGACGGGCGCAGCAGCTTCGGCTCCCTGCGCCTGGGCAACCTTCGAGAGCGAATGGGGTTCTAACGGCATGAATCCCTGCGCTTGCAGGCCCCTCTCCAGCTCCTCCAACGTCACAATCGCGTCCTGTTCCTTCGCCTCGGCAAGTCCAGCCGCCGGCGTTGACCACGTTTCATAGTCTGCCTCAGGCTCCGGCTCATGTTCCTCTTGCGGCTGAACTTGAGGCCCGGCGGAAGAATGCTCTTGCTCCTCAGGGTGCCCGTTCTCTATGGTAGCGGCCCCCAGCGACTTGAGCCACTCGGGGCCAAAGGAAAGCTGCTCCTCCTGTTCTTCACGCTGCTGAGCTTTAGCTGATGGCGCTTTTGCCTCCGCTTCCTCTTCTCGCGCGGATGGCAGGTCGAAGGCCACGGTTGCCGATGGCTGAGACGCAGGCTCCTCGGAGGATTTTTCATTGGAAGAGGGGGACAGGGCCGGGAACTCCCCGGCAAGTTGTTTCCGTTCGCCCTGAGTGAGCATGCTGAGCCAGGCGGGCGGAGCCGGCGCATCATCGGCTTTCGTGGAGGAAGCCCAGTTACCAGCAGTTTCTTCGCCCGGCTCCCCCAGGGCCTCCCAGGCACCCATACTCTCAAAGGTCGACTCTGGAAGCAGGTCACTCCATGACGGCTGCTGGCGCTCCTGCTGCGACTCCTGCGCGGTCTCACCCTGCGTCTCTCGCGACGCCTGCCATGCCTCGAACCGGGACTCGCCCGGCTCCGAAGGTGCGACGCTCGGCCCCGGTCCGCTCCATCCATCAATCTGCGAGATGGCCCCGGTCATCTGATCGGCAACATCGAGGGATTGTGGCGCGGGTGGTGCCGCCGGTGATTTTTCTACCGCCCGCCAGGTGTCAGGGAAATCATCGCTCGTCCACACGGGCAATGAAGGCGCTGAGGAGCCATTCTCTTGCGGCCTGTCGGCGCCGTTGGTGCTGGCTACGGTCTCTGTCGCCCCCCGGTCGGCGAATGCATGCGCAGATGTAGATGCATTCAGAGCGCTGGCGGGGAAGGCGAGCGTCTTATCAGCATCCGCTACTGGCAGCGCTGCCGCCATCTTCTGCGAGATCTCCAGGCCAACGGGTGACTTTCTGAGCAGCATGAGAAACGGATCATCGGGCCGGCTCGCCATCATGTCAGCGAAGAGATCCTGCGCCATCACAAGATCGGGATCAAGCGCTTCAACGCGCCGCAAGAGTTCCTGCGTTTTCTGTGGATCCCTGGGCGCAATAGCATAGGCCAGCAGGAGCAGGGCCTTGAGGCAGGAAGGAACCTCTTCAAGAATCTGTGTTGCCAGGCGCTCTACCTGATCGGTGAGACCTTCTCGCCAGTAGGCTTCCAGCAGTCCGGTGCGCGCGTCGATACGATCCGGGCTGCTAGCAAGCACAGCTTCCCATTCCTGAACGGCCTGCGGTAGAAGATCGCCGCGCATATACAGACGTGCGAGGCCCGCGCGCGAGAACATAAATCCTTGCTGCCCGACCTTCTCGCTCAGCTTGTTGAACTCCCGGCGGATCTGGCTATTGCCCCGGCTTAACTCATACGCTTGCTGATAGCAGTCCAGCGCCGTCTCGAAATCAGACCTGCGCTCGCTGATCAATGCGCGGTCACAGTAAGCGATCACATTCTCAGGATCGTTGGTCAGCACCCAATCAAAAGCCTGCTGCGCCTCATCCAGATGTCCCTGGGCAAGATAGACCTCGCCCAGCAAACGCTGGACCTCCAGCGACTCCGGGTACTGGCGCAGAATGCGCTGGCAACCCTCCAGGGCTTCATCGATGCGACCAGCGCTGATCGCATCCTCGGTTTCTTGCAAATGCTCGCGAAGCGTTGTTTGTACCATATTCTTATCCCGCTTCTAATCCCGTAGCCGGGCTTGCCTCCATTCCTCCGACTTTACTTGCCAATCAGTAACGCACCAAATTCCGCTGCCCGCTGCGGATCATCGGGGCCGATGATCGCCAGGCGGCGCCACTCTGGAGTAAAGCAGGTTTGCGCCACACGCTGAATGTCGTCAGCAGAGACAGCATCTACGCGCGCTATTACATCATCTATATCCTGCACACGATTTCGCAGGCATTCCTGGCTCCCCAACCAGGAAGCTACTTGCTGAGTACCTTCCAGGCCGAGCAGAATACTTCCGCGCACATACGCCTTGATGCGCGCAAGCTCGTCGCCCGGCACAGCTTCATCACAGAGTCGCGTCAATTCAACGACGATAGCCCTCACCGCATCCTGTGCATGAGAAGGATCGACGCCTGCGCTTACCACAAGATTGCCGGTCTCGTGATAACTGTTGAAGTAACTACCGATGTCATACGCCAGGCCCTGCTCTTCGCGCAGCGATTGAAAGAGCCGCGAACTCATGCCATCCCCGAGCAGAGCATTGAGCGTCAGCAAGGAGTAGTAATCGGGAGCATCATGCGCCACACCTAACGTCGCCAGGCAAATATTTGTTTGCTCCGTGGCCTTCTGGATCATGCGTACCGGCGGCACGTCGCGCGGAGGCAGGCTCTCAGCCCAGCGAGGAAGATCACGCGCCTCCCAATCACCGAACAGGCCCTCGGTCAGATGCCAGATCTCTTCGGGATCGATATTGCCTGCGACGCTGATCACGAGTGCATTGGGCCGGTAGCAGGCATGCAGAAAATCAAGCAACTGCTGCCGCTGCATGCGCGCTACCGTCTCCAGGGATCCCGCGTCATCCCTGCCTAACGGCAAGCCAGGCCACATCGTTTCATCGATCAGCAGATTTACCCACTCCTGCGGATCATCCTGAGTCGCGCTCAACTCTTCGATAATAACGCTGCGCTCCTTCTCGACCTCGACGGGATCAAAGAGCGGATAGCGCACCATGTCGGCCAGCACGCGCATCACTACCGGCAGATACTCAGCCGGGACACGAGCGGTATAGCTGGTCAACTCCTTGCTCGTGCTGCCATTAAAAACCCCGCCAACCCCCTCTATGGCCTCGGAGACCAGTCGCGCTGTCGGGTAATGGCGCGAGCCTTTGAAAAGCATATGTTCGATATAGTGAGATGCTCCTGCTATGGCGTCGGGTTCATAGCGCGAACCAACGCTGAAAAAAAAGGCAACGCTGGCAGAACGCATACCGGGCATTTGAGTAGTAAGCAGACGTAATCCACCAGGCAGCACAAAGCGCTCGTAATTCATAAAGTCCCCGGTCCAGGACCAATTCCCCTGAAAAAGTCCCCCGCTTGCAGCTCTATCACTCCTGCACTTCTACCGCGAGGGAACTTACCATCGAACCACTCAGGATTCCAGATTGCCTCGCAACATTATAGACGGTTTCCCCTCGCGTAGCAACAGGGCGCAAAGAGAGAAGGAGAAAAGTAGCCAATTTGGGTGCCCGGCCGTCTCATCCGGCTACAGGCCAATGTCGTTCGCCAGTTCTCCTAAATCGCCGAGCAAACCCTCATCACGATGGTGGTGGCGATAGCCATAGCCCATATCGCCTTCCACACGATTTTCGATGCTATTCTCAATGCCGTGCAGCAGCATCTCGCCGCCGATCACGGCAGCCGCACCGCCCAGCGCGCCCATAGCCAGCTGGCCTCCGCTACCCTGCAAAAATCCACCCGGGCCACCCTGCTGACCCGCAGCAGGCATATTGGCCGGGGTCGGTACAATGCCTGCGAGACTCGTGTGGCAACTGAGGCAGCTCGGCGTTCCCAGAGGCGCCATCGCCATACACGTCGGGCAGCGCAGAACCATTGGCCCCTGGCCCATCATCGGCTGCGCCTGGTAGCCACCCGCCTGCCCATATTGCTGCGCGTACTGTGGCTGACCATATTGCTGCGGATATTGCTGATAGGGTGGCGGAGGGGGAGGAGGATATTGCCCCGACTGCATCGAGGCTGTTTGCGCGGCTCCGACACCCATCGGGCTGCCACAATGCCCACAAAATCTGACGCCCGGCGCGTTCTGCTGCCCGCAACTGGTACAGAAAGCTGACGCTTGCGCGGGCTGCGATACGCTGCCACCGCGCATATCATGGCCGCAGTTCGTACAGAATGCGCTGCTTGATGGCACCTCCGCCTGACACGCAGGACACATACGCATGGCAGAGGCCGCACCGAGCGCCGCACCACAATGTACACAGAAGGCGGCCCCAGGCGCCACCTCTCCATTACAACGCGGGCAGGCATTCACAGGAACGGACTGATTGCTTACCGGTGCGCCCGTAGCCTGTACCCGCGTACCACAATGGGGGCAAAATTTCTTTCCAGTGACATCGGCGCCGCAGGATACGCAGCTTGTCATTTATTTCTCCTTCTCGATAGTCATTTAAAAGTCGTGGTATGATCCGTGCGTACACCGCCCTACTATCATTAAACGCATTGTAGCATAGTTTGTATCATCATCATTTAAGAGTTTGTCTGATTTCCTCTCGGCACTTGCTCACGCCTGCGGCGCTCGCGTGAGAGAGAGTGTTTTGCGAAAATATGCGCGGAGCGTATATTTTCGCAAAACACTCTCTCTTGCTGGCGTGGCTTCGCCGCGCGACTATCCAGCCAGAGTGAGTGAGCGCTGATGCTTGCCCTGGAGAGCGTTGTGCGCGACAGACACTGCGCCTGTTGTGCACATCATTACCCATGCCCGGCGCGGCTCCGCCGCGCTACTCTGCCAGTAACTCCTCGATCTTCTCCTCAATGGTCTGCGCCGTCGGGTAGAAAGCCGATTCCTCCGGCTCGTTGTAGGGTGCGGCGGGTGCCTTCACAGCGGAGATGAAGGCCGGAGTGCCATCTAAATCGTAGAAACAGTGCTCGACAATCCACGAATGGACGTGCCTGCCAAAGCTCGTTAGATCGGCCTCCTCCGTCACTACGATCACGCGATTTGCCTCCTTGACAGCAGCGGCGACGGCCTCCTCATCGAAAGGTGCCAGCGTGCGCAGATCGACGATCTCGATGGCCCCACCCTCCCGTCCTACGACGTTGGCAGCGGCAGTGCATGCCTCCAACACCATCGTACCCCAGGCGATAATCGCGATGCTGCTCGGCCCCTCGCCGATACGCAGCCGCCTGGCCTTCCCTATCGGCAGCGTATAGTAGCCATCGGGAACGTCCCAGTACTCCGCCATAGCGGCAATGAGCCTGCCATCCTTATCCTTCGGCGGCTCCGAGCGGTAGAGACGACCACGCTCCAGAAAGGTAACGGGCGATTGCGAGCGCGCCGCCTCCAGCAAAAGACCCTTGGCATCAAACGGCGTCGCGGGGCAGATGGTAATCATGCCGGGTATGCAGGTAAACCACTGCTCGCCGGCGTTGGAGTGCCCGAAGGCGCCACCGCCCGCACCACCGCTGGAAATGGGACCGCCGCCGCCGCTCCCCGATTTGGTACGGATGATAAGCGGCACCTTCCAGTCACCAAAGCTTTGATAGGAGATGCGCGCCGCCAGGCGAATCGTCTGCGCCGCCGACTGGTGATAATCAACGAATTGAATTTCCGCGCAGCGCGCCCTGCCATCTTTCATGCCGGCCCCGGCAACGATACCGATAATCAACTGCTCGTTAAGCGGACTGCTGATTGCCCGTCCGGGAAACTGCGTGACCAGCGAGGCAGTAGCACCGAATACGCCGCCCTTCGGGCTGCCAACATCCTCACCATAGACGAAGAAATCAGGATCGCGCTGCGCCAGTTCGACCAGCGCCTCGTTGATCGCGCTGAGCATCGTCACCATGCGCTTCTTGCCGCGCGGAATATTCTCGCGCCACTCCGGTACGTAGAGCACATGCTGCATCACACGATCCGGCGTCGGTTCTGGCTCTTGAAGCACCTCACGCTCGATTTGCTCCAGTTCGGCGCGCACCTCTTTGCGTATGCGCTCGATATCGTCTTCTTGCAACTGTCCCTGCTCGACGAGCCAGCGCCCGAAATTTTTCACGGGATCTTTGGTCGCCTTTGTTAGCTCGATTTCTTCTTTTTTGCGATAGGATCGAATATCGGTGCTGCTGGAATGTGGATCGAGCAGCCCCAGGCGCAGATGCATGAATGCTGGCCCCTGGCCGGAGCGGATATGCCCGGCGAGGCGGCGCGTCGCCTCATAGGTTGCGATTACATTCGTTCCATCGACTTCCTCGGCATAGACGCCTCCGCCCCTGGCCCACTCCACAAGCGAGCCGGCCCATTGGATCTGCGAGGGTGCGGTGATGGCCCAGCCGTTATCTTCAATTATCATCAGGACAGGAAGTCGATGCACCGCCGATTGACGAAACAACACATGGAAATCGTTGGTTGCCGCGCCGCCGTCACCAGTGGTTGAGAGGATCAGTTCCGGCTCCTGATGCCACTTGAGCGAGAAGCCAATACCCCCGGCGAAAGGTGTCAGCCCGGCCACTTCACTAAAGCCGGGCAGGATACGATGGCGCCTACTGCTGTAATGGGAGGGCATATTACGACCGGAGCACATGGGACCAGTAACCCGTGAATAGGCTTCGCGCAGGGGACCATACTTATCGCCGGTGCGTTGCAGCCATGCCGCCAGGTCGCGGTAATATAACGCAAGCCAATCATTTTCATTGAGTGCGGCCACAACCGCCGCCATACTTTCATGGCCGGCGCAACCGATGTAGAAAGGAAATTTCCCCTGCGTTTTACGAGTCTTCAATAAATCGTTCATTACTCTCGCTGTTACCATAGTGCGGTACAGCGCGATGACATCTAGCGACTCTGCTAGACGACCAGCTTCCGTAACCTGGATATTGACTGTCATTCTGCTCTTGCCTCCATGAAAGTCTACGTTGACGTTCTGGGCCTCGATTGACATTCCGGGTTCCATGCGCACCTTTCCTCACATTACTCACCCATCATTGTGACGACTCCCCAACCACCAGGGAGGAGCTTCTCAGGGGACTTGCGACTCCTGAAGGCTCCGCCCAGGCCGAAGGACATTTATTGCCGCGTTGTGGTCGCGATCAAGCGAGCAACCACACGCATATGTGTGCCACCGCTTAGAAAGGTCCTTTTTGATGATTGTACCACACCCTGAGCAAATTTGAGAGGTAAGCCTGGGATTTATTGGGATGACATTGCGCCCGGCACTCGCAGCCTTGACGTGTGTCATTTCGATAAACATACTCCATACAGTGCGAGATGGGTCTAAAAGAAGAGACGCAGCATGTGGTGATTACTTCCCGTGTGTTGCTTCCATGACATAGCAGGGCGTATAATGATTGCGGCCATCGCGGCACCCCGCCTGTGCAGCGGTCATCTTTTTCAGGTGGGGAGAATTTTAAGCTATGTTTATGAAAAGTACGCGTAGATGACGAATTTTGTCCCATCTCCTACACGCATACGTGACCTCTACACACGCATGTTGCTCACGCGGATTGTCGATGAGTGCGCCTGGCAGCTACATAAAGAGGGCAAGATCGATTTTGTCGCCAGCAGCCGTGGTCACGAAGCTGCCCAGGTGGGAAGCGCCGTCTGCATCGAAGTAGGCACAGACTTTACCCTGCCATACTATCGCGATCTGGGGGTTGTGCTGACTATCGGCATGTCGCCGTATGAGGTTTTCCGCACGTACCTGCAAATGCATGCGGCTACGGTGCACAATGAGCAGGGGGATGGTGCACAATGCCGCCCGGCTCCGCTGCATTGGGGCTATCACAAGCACAACGCCATCAGCGAGGCGGCTCCGGTGGCGACGCAGATCCTGCATGCCGCTGGCATCGCTTTCGCCTGCAAACTGCGCAAAGCCTCCGCCGTGACAGTCGCTTACTGCGGTGATGGCGCTACCGCCGAGCCAGATTTCTTTGAGGGTATCTGCTTCGCGGCGCAGCACCAGCTTCCCGCCATCTTTATCTGTGAACAGGATTGCACGCATAGCCGCGTGGGTGCGGCATCGGCTTCCTCCTGCACCGGCGCTCTGGCGCTCCCGGCCGGTCTTACCCACCGGCGCATCGACGGAGCAAATATCGCAACCGTCTATACGGCAATGCGCTCTGCGATGCAGCATGCACGCGGTGGACACGGCCCTGTGCTTTTGGAGATGTACGTCACCCGCTCGACACCCGGCGCGGACGATCAGCGCTCCTCAGGCACACCGGGCGGCAGAGACCCGCTCTTATGTTGCCAGCGATTGCTGGAAGAGCAGGGTCTCTGGGATGATGCGTGGGCAGCGCAGATCCGCGCCCGCATCTCTGCTGAGGTTGAGCAGGCATTACAGGACGCTCTGCGCGATGCCCGGCCCAATCTATGAACTATATCAACAGGAGTTACTCTATGTCCACATTTCCCGGCGCCATTCTCTACGGCGGCGACTATAATCCCGAACAATGGCTTGAAGATATATGGCGCGATGATATGCGCCTGATGAAAGTGGCGAATGTGACAATGGTCACGATCAACGTCTTCTCCTGGGCATTGCTCGAACCGGCGCCGGACCACTACCAGTTTGACCAGTTGGATCGCGTCATGGATATGCTGGCCCAGCGAGGTATCGCCGCCGACCTTGCCACGGCCACCGCCTCACCGCCAACCTGGATGAGCCGGCTCTATCCCTCAATGCTCCCTGTGACGCGCGACGGCAAACGGATGAGCCACGGCTCGCGCCAGGGCTATTGCCCGAACAGTCCCGATTATCGCCGCAAAGCCGCCGCGCTGGTGCGGCACCTGGCCGAGCGCTACGCCAATCATCCGGCGCTCGCCATGTGGCACATCAATAACGAATATGGCTGCCACGTTTCACAATGCTACTGCGACAATTGCGCCGCCGCCTTCCGCACCTGGTTGCAGGAGCGCTACCACGCGCTCGATGCGCTCAACTTCGCCTGGGGCACCAGCTTCTGGAGCCAGCACTACTACGATTGGGAGGATATCCTGCCGCCGCGCATCACTCCTGCTCAGAACAATCCCGGACAGGTCCTCGACTACTGGCGCTTCATGTCGGATTCTCTGCTGGCCTGCTATCTCATCGAAGCCGGCATCCTGCGCAGCGTGACGCCGCACATCCCCCTGACAACAAACTTCATGGCGGCCTTCAAGCCCGTCGATGGCTTTGCCTGGGCGCCACACATCGATATTATTTCTTTCGATATGTACCCATCCAACAGCGCTCCCGCCTGGGAGACAGCCTGCTCGCACGATCTGATGCGCTCACTCAAGGGAGGACGCCCGCACATTGTGATGGAGCAGGCGCCCAGCCAGGTGAACTGGATGCCGCAGAATCCGCAGAAGCGACCCGGACGCATGCGCCTCCACGTCATGCAGGGCATCGCGCACGGATCAGACGGGGAGATGTTCTTTCAGTGGCGCCAGTCGCGAGCAGGCGCGGAGATGTTCCACAGCGCGGTCATCCCTCACGACGGCAGCGATGAAGGGCGCGTCTTCCGCCAGGTCGTACAGGTCGGAGAAGAACTGAAACGGCTCTCACCCGCAGTGCTGGATTCGCGCATTACTGCCCGCGCTGCCCTCTTGATGGATTGGCAGAACTGGTGGGCCGTAGAGTACCAGCCGGGGCCGAGTAATCGCCTGCGCTACTGGCAGCAACTCCTGACCTGCTACCACGCGCTGCACCGGCAGAACATCGCTATCGATATCGTAGCTCCCGACAGCGACCTGAGCACCTATCGCCTGGTCGTAGCGCCGCTGCTCTATATGCTGCGCCCCGGCATCGCGCAAAACCTGGAACAGTTCGTGGCGAGCGGCGGGACGCTGCTCGTCACGTTCTTCAGTGGCATCGTGGATCAGCACAACCATGCGCAGGCGAACGGCTACCCCGGCGAACTGCGCAACCTGCTCGGCATCCATGTCGCGGAACTCGATCCCTGGACGCCGGAGATGAGCAACACCGTCATTGTGAAAGAAGGGCCGCTCGCCGGCAGCTACCCCTGCACATTGTGGGGCGAGGTGGTCAGGCTGGAGGGAGCGCGGGCGCTCGGCGTTTTCGCCGAAGATTATTATGCCGGCCAGCCAGCCTTGACGGTGAACCAGTTCGGCCAGGGCCGCGCCTACTATCTCGCCACGCAGGCCAGCGACGAACTGCTCGCCGGGCTGATGCAGCAGCTTTGCCGCGAGGCCGATATCGCGCCCATCCTGCGCGCTCCCGAAGGCGTGGAGGTGACGCAACGCGTGCGATCAGATGGCCGCTCGCTCTACTTCCTGCTCAACCACAGCGAGAGGGCCTTGAACGTGGCGCTGCCGTCCGGTGCGTTCACTTCGCTGCTCGATGGCAAGAACGTGACGGGTGAGGTGACAATCCCGCCCGTTGATGTGATGGTGCTGCTGGAGCTTCAGTAATTTGACAGAGGAAAAGCGGCGGTGCTATCCTCTTTAATGAGTGACCATTGATTTAATGAGGGACAATTGATGCTTACCCACACCTGAATAATCTAGTTGATCACTGGCTGGCGCTCTCCTGCCAGCATGTCCGCTACCAGAACTAAACCGGATCTCCGCGCGTCAGTCTCCACTGATGCTTTTTCTCGTGCCCGCGCACCTCCTTTGTTGCTCGCTCCCCGGTGGTCAGTTATATCGGTTGAATATGTTCACAGGACAGCAAAGGAGAAGATAGTATCATGGCACAAATTAGAACAATGCGCGATAACGAGGCCGGGCGCGTGCGCGACCTGTGGTTGCAGATGTGCGCAGAAGCAGGAACGCCGCTCCCAGAGGCATCCGCGCGCCAGATCCTCACCAACCTCAAGCAGTATCCCGCCCACCAGAACGTCCGCTGCCTGGTAGTGGAAGAGCAGGGCAACCTCACTGGCTTTCTTACCTGCGCTCTGACCAGACATCCAATTGCTCCGGGGTTATCCGGTGAGATCGAAGAATTGTACGTGCAATCTGGCACACCACAGGAGCAAACGCTACTGGCAGAGCTTGTAAGGCAGGCGGTTGTCTACATGCAAGCTCAGGGAGCGAGAAGTATCCATACACACATTGGAATCGGGGAAGAGAGTCCAGAGGAGCCTGAACAAAGGGCTTTCTGGCAGTCACTTGGTTGGGTAAATGATATGACCATCTACTCAATCTACAGCGACGTTCCGGGCGACCCGGCCCTGCAACGCGTCTGGAATGAATACCGGGCGCAGCAGGGCAACGACCACTGAGCAATGTC
>DATGLE010000076.1:0-42069 GCA_035294325.1 Ktedonobacteraceae bacterium
GTGCTCGCGCCCGCTACCGGGCCGGTGCTTGGCGGCCTGCTTATCGTCAAATTCTCATGGCACTGGGTATTTTATGTCAATGTCCCGATTGGCATTGCCGCCTTCCTCTTCGGCCTGCTCTTCCTGCACGAGTATCGCGACAAGGCGACGGGATCGTTCGACGTGCCCGGCTTCCTGCTGGCCGGCATCGGCCTTTCCCTGGCGATGTATGCCTTGAGCGAGGGACCGGCCCTGGGCTGGACTTCCCCCGGCATCCTGGGCAGCGGAATCATCGGTCTCGCCATGCTTGTTGTCTTCGTCTTTGTCGAACTGCGGGCGGAGCGTCCGATGCTGAACCTGCGCCTGTTCAACAACCGCGCCTTCCGCACCTGTAACCTGATCTCGCTCTTCTCGGGCGCGGGTTTTCTTGGCCTGCTCTACGCCGCGCCGCTCTTTCTTCAGGAGGCGCGGGGCGTTTCGGCGCTTACCTCTGGCCTGACCACGTTCCCGGAGGCGGTGGGCGTGATGGTTGCCACGCAGATCGCCGCGCGGCTCTATCCCGATATTGGTCCACGGCGGCTCATCGCCTGGGGACTCACGGGCGTCGCCGTAGTCATGGCGCTGATGTGCCTGATCGGGCAGGATACAAGCCTCTGGCTGATGCGCGCATTGATATTCCTCGTTGGAGCGGGCATGGCCTTCTCGTTCACATCCACGCAGGCAGCCTCCTTCGCCACCATCTCATCGGCGCAAACCGGCCAGGCATCGGCGCTCTACAATGCGCAGCGGCAGGTTGGCGCATCCATCGGCGTTGCCTTGCTCAGCACCGTTATCAGTGCTGTCGGCATGACGCAGGTGAACGCGAGCGGCGCGGTTGTGCCAAATCTGCTGGCCTATCATGCCGCGTTTGTAGCCGCCGCTGTGCTCACGATCACGGCCGCTGCCATCGGGCTGACCGTGCGCGATAGCGATGCCGCACCCACGATGCGCCGCCGGGCGCGGCCCGTGGTCACAGAGGTCGCGGAACCGGTAATGAGCGCTGATTGAGGGGAGAAATATCCCGCCGCCCCCTGCGGTTTTGCGGCCTCGCCCTCGCTCCCCGGTCCTTCGCGCGGCTCCGCCGCCCTATGTAAACTGGTGTGTGAAGCAGGCACAAAGCGCCTGCTTCACACACCAGTTTACATAGGGCGAACGCCGCAGGCGCGAGCAAGCGGTAGTGTTAGGAAAGCAGTCACATCCTGAGAGGGAGCAGAAAGAAACTCCTTGACAGGCGCATAGAGACGCCCTACAATCTGATCCAGGACGGAACGGATAGAAACGATAGGACAGTCGAGAAAGGCGCGGGCCTCATGACGATGACACTATCTCCTGGCACGGTGCTGGAGGGGCGCTATCGCATCCTTGAGAAGATCGGTGAAGGCGGTTTTGGCGTCGTCTATAAGGCGTATGACTGGCGCCGCAACAGCCTGGTGGCGATCAAGCAGATCAACATGGCCGCGCTCTCGGCCCAGGAGAAGATCGAGGCCACCGATTCTTTCAATCGCGAGGTGACGCTGCTCTCCAGGCTGAATCATAAGAGCCTGCCGCGTATCTACCACCATTTTACCGATGCCGAGCACTGGTATGTGACGATGGATTATATCAAAGGGCGCACGCTCGAAGATGTGCTGGCCTCATCACGCGGTGGGCGACTGCCTCTCGGGAGAGTACGAGATATCGGCATTGCGCTCTGTGATGTGCTTGGCTACCTGCACACGCAGTATCCGCCGATCATCTTCCGCGACGTTAAGCCGGGCAATGTTATGATTACGCCCGCAGGCCAGATCTACCTGATCGACTTCGGCATTGCGCGCTTCTATCGCCCGGGGCAGGCGAAGGATACCGGGCCGCTCGGCTCGCCGGGCTATGCCGCCCCCGAACAGTATGGCAAGGCCCAGACAACGCCGCAGACCGACATCTACGGCCTGGGCGCGACGCTGCAAACCCTGCTCACCGGCAAGGAGCCGCTGGAGATCCATGTGAGCGGCCTGCCGCCGGATCGTCGCATTCCCTGGGAGTTGCAAGCGCTGCTCATACGCATGATGGAGAAGGATTGCAACAGGCGGCCACGCGATGTGATGGAGGTGCGCCACGCGCTGGCAGCGCTCGACGTTTCTCCCCTGCGCAGGTTCAAGGCATTGCCCGTGGTAAAGACGTTCAATAACAAAGTGTTCTATGGCACCATGTCGTATCTACTGGCCATGGTGGGCTGGATTTTCAGCTTCTCTTTAATTAACCCTCACTCCTTCTTCGGCTTTTTGACCTGGCTGGCTTCCGTTCTCGTGCTAGTGCTTCCGCTTGTCATCTTTATCCTGCACACAATATTCGAGGAGATTCAACGCAGCATTCAGCGCAGGAAGAACAGGACACCACCCTCGTGGATAGTCCCGCCGCTCCAGCAGCAACAGCAGAGCCAGCCCCCACGCTTCATGCCCCCGATATACTGAGCCATTCATAAGCGTATCTATTCTCAGTCCCATCTCAGAGCGCTCACAGAGTCAACTCATAAAGCCGCTTTATACTGCTGGATGACGGATTTATGATGTTTGCCATTCAAGAGCGGCCATGTCACCCTGAGCGCAGCGAGGGATCTCGTTCACCGGGCGCGCAGATCCTTCCTGTGCTCAGGATGGCACGGTTGCTGTCTCTTGCGGGCAACTTACCATTCCGGGGAGGAGATCACGATGTCGAGGAAAATAAGGGCCAGGGAAAGGAGAGAACGACGGGGTAAGCTGGATCAGCAGAAAAGGCTCGATGGGAACGGCACTCATGAGGGCGCTGTGGCGCGTGTCCCGGCGCGGAGATCGCACCGGCGTGGGCCGTCCGTGCTCGTTACGCCGGAACAGTACGCATATGTGAAGCGCGATCTCGTGACGATAGGGATTTTGACATCGATGATGATTGCGGGCATGGCCGTTATATACTTCTTTTTCTGGGTATAACTACTGCTTCCATGTAGATCCCCGGGCGGCTCGCGGGCCAGTCGCCCGGGGGAAGTAGAGAGATCAGAGCAGATAATTCGCACCGGCACAGCCGATGCGAATTATCTGCTCTGATCTTCCTTTTTGCCGGAGAAGGTCCAGAAGCGCATGATGCTGTAGGAAATGATTGTCCCGATGACCACCGCGATCAGCTTGGCCGTGTCGCCCCACAGCGTATCGTTGCTTATCAGGGGTCTCAGCGCCTTGCTCGCCAGCCAGATCAGACCGTTGCTGTACAGGATCTCCAGCAGCAGGCTGATAACGAAGCGGAATACCTCGCGCCGGTTCGTCCGCTCGACGCGCCGGAACGTCCAGTACTTGTTGAAGAAAAAGCTGCTCACTGCTCCGCACATATAGGCGATAGAGTTATAGCCTACCAGCACCTGTGCATTATCGGTGGGGAAGCGCCACAGCAGGATATTGAAGGCCAGCACGTCTAAGAGCGTGTTGGCACCGCCCACCAGGCAGTAGCGCAGGAATTGCCAGAAGGTCTTGCGTAGCAACTTCGTCACCCCTCCCGAATAATTGCGCATATCCAGCACGGCGAGCGCGATCCTGGGCAGGGCGAGGGGTGCGTTAGTGACGAGATAGCGGCTCTCCCAGCGCGGATGAAATTTTTGCTTGAAGCTGAAGAGCGTGCGAGGACTTCCCAGCAGGCCGAGACGCTCGGCGATAAAGCTGGCAAGCTGCCGCTGTGGAGCCGACATCTCCTGGCGGCTGTCGGCCCACGCAGAAAGTCCCAGGTTGAGCACCTGCATCCCCTCCGCCCGAAAGCGCTCTATAGCTTTCACGAGCAGCAGTTCTATCACGCCTGGCGGAGCGTCAGGGGAGCGGCGCATCAGATCGAGCGCCCGGCCCGCGCAGCTCATTGCTCCATAGATGGGGGTGAAGGTCACGAAGGCGCACACCTCGCCCGAATTTGCCAGCGCCACACCGGTCACGAAGCGCGGCGTGGTGCGCTGCTCGTCTGGTTCAAGATCGGCTATCCACTCGGCCCGTTGAGCGCTCGACAGTATTTCATCGAAGCGTCCCGTGCTGAAGCCTGTCTCCTCCGCCTGCGCGCCGCCTTTGCTCTCCAGCCAGGCATCCGAGACGCGTTCGAGTTGTCGCACAATCGCCGCCGGCGGAACGCCCTCGTACCAGTGGATGCACACCCCCTCGCGTTCGGCGCGCCGGCAACTGGTGCGCACGTTTGCCATCTCCGATCCTTGCAAGGTAAAGCTCTGGAGCGGGATGATGGCCTCTTCGCCCATCTTGAAGGCGCGCAATTTGAGGGCGCGATAGGCGTCCAGGTGATCCGGGCGCGCCTGATAGAAGGCGACGCGCCAGCGGTGCGCGGCACAGAACTTGAGGAAGCTGCGTGTGACCTCCTCTACCGCCTCCGGTGCGCATATCGGATCGCCGGCCACAATCGCAACCCCATGCATCAACCGGTAGTTTACCAGTCCCGTACCACCCGGCGCCACAAAATGCTCATTCTCTGGTGCCAGGCCAAAGAATGCCAGTGTATGATCGCCATAGCAGCGCGTCAGTTCTGCTGTGGCCTGGCACTGTGGGCAATGGCCTTCCCGGAGAAAGCTATCCACCTGTTTCGGATATATATTTACCATGTATATTCCCATTTAACGATAGAAAAAAGGAAAAGGAGATTTTCGGGGCACATTCCCGCTCCCCTGGCAGGGAGGGCTGCCCCTCCCTGCACCCTCCCTATCGGGCCGGGGCGCAATCGTACAATTGCTGGCCGCCACCGCCGGGGCCGAAGCCTCCGCCGCTACTGGCGCTGCCTGTGGACGATTGCCACAGGCTCGCTGGCACGACCTTGCAGTGCTGCGTCACCCACGTCGTGAGTTGTGCGCTCTGCCCAAAGCCGCCAGGGCCAGAACCCCTGCCGTTGCGCAGGCTATTCCTGACCTGCTGCGGAAGCTGATCGAGGATCTGCTGCGGCAATTGCACCCTTGCTGGCAGCAAGAAGAAACGAACCGCCCCCTGCTTGACCAGTGATGCAAGCTGGCTGGTAGTCAGAATGGGATCGCTGCCTGAGAAGCCTCCCATCGACATGACCGGCTTATTCGTGGCGATGATGAGCTGGTCGGCGATCCCCTGTGAGCTGGGCACGGCGACCAGGAATTTCGCATTGCCCTGATTGGCCTCCAGGTAGCTAATCAATTTCGCGTTGGCATTGGCTGTATTCTCATCTCTGGCGCCGTTCCCCGGGATCGTCCCGGTGAAGGTTCGCCCGTTTATATTAAAGATGAAGCCGCCACCCCCGCTACCGGCCTGAGGTGGTCCCGCCACCAGCGTGTCCGCCTCTCTGCTCAGAAGGATGGGAGTGATCGACCAGACCACCGGCGCGATCATCAGCGCCAGCACTCCGATGCCCAGCGCCACCCGTAGGGGTATGCCTCGCGCAGCCAGGGGCGTGCCTCGCGCGGCGAGCAAGCCTGTCCCCCCTTGTTCACCCTCCGCTGGTCTCCTGCGCAAGAGTTCAACGATACGCGCCCCCACCAGTATCCCCACGGCAGCGGCGCCCAGGGCGACGATGAGCGGGATTATCCAGCGGCCCCACGCCGGGTAAAAGCTGAGCAGGTAGACCTGCTCGGCCACCGTGGCGATCAGCGCCAGGGGCAGGAGCCAGCCGCGCCAATCGCCGCTGCGATAGTCTTGCCACATCGTTGCCAGGCCGATGCCGAAGAGCGCGGCAATCGCCGGAGCCATCACCGTCATATAGTACTGGTGAAAGAAGCCTGCAACGCTAAAAAACACGCCCATTGTGAGCAGCCACATGCCCCAGAAGACCAGGGATTGGAACTCTGGACTCCTCCGTATGGATCTGAACGGCGCCTCATTATGCGTAGCCGAGCGATTTATCGCGCCATCGTCGCGCTCTACGGACCGACGGAGCGCGATAAATCGCTCGGCTGCGGATAGGGCGAGAGCGATCATACCCAGCAGTGCCAGGGGCAGGAGCCATCCGGCCTGGCTGCCAAGCGAGACCTCGAAGAGACGCAGCGGACTGGGCGAGCCGGTGTCGAAGATCCCTCCGAAGCCCCCTCCCGGCGGCTGTTGTTGACGCGTCACGTTCCCCCGCGAACCGTTGTTGGGCTGACCGGAGGCGCCGGGATTTGTGAAACGAGGTGTTGTATTACCCGATGTGCTGGCCGGAGGTCTCGCCCTATTGCCCCCTCTGAAACCGCCGCCGAAAGGGCCAAAACCGCGAAGGAGACGGTCAATACCGTTGTAGCCGAGGGCAAGGCTGATCTCCGAATTGTCCTGCGTCGAATCGACATACGGACGCTGCGATGCCGGCGTGAGATCGACGGCCACCACCCAGGAGAGCGAGATCGCGATCAGCAGCAGCCCGGCGAGCGCCAGGTGGCCGATGCGCTTCCATATGCTACGCGGCGCGGCCACCAGATAGAGCACAGCGTAGGCTGGCACTACCAGATACGCCTCCAGCATCTTGATATTGAAGCCGACTCCGACGATGAAGGCGGAGAGCAGCAGCCAGCGCAATTTTCCCGTTTCAGCCGCGCGCAGCACCGCCCACGCCCCTATAAGCAGTGTCAGAGTTAGCGTACTATCAATGGTAATGTTGCGATTGGTGACGACGCTGATCGGGAAGACGGCCAGCGCCAGTGCGGCCAGCAGTCCGGCTGTGACTCCGAAGTGGCGCCGCACCAGGTAGTAGAGCAGCAGCACCGAGAGCACGCCGGCCAGCGCCTGCGGCACCAGAATACTCCAGGGGTTAAAGCCGAAGATCTTCGCGCTGGCGACCTGTAGCCAGAAGCCTACAGGCGGCTTGTCAATCGTTACAAAGCCGCCTGGATCGTAGGCGGCGAAAAAGAAATTGTGCCAGTTATCCATCATGCTTCTGACAGCGGGAGGATAATAGCTGCCGAAGCCGTTCCTTCCCAACTGGTAGAAGTCCATGAAAATTGCGATAAGAGTGATGCCCGCCAGCGCCAGGCGCGACCAGAGCGGAGAGCGCCGTTGCTCTTGCTGCTCCGGTACGCGCTCTGTCGTGTCCGGGTGGGTTCTCGATATTGTATCGGCCATCTATTTCTTCTCCGTAAATGCCATCCTGAGCGCCGCTCTGCCATCCTGAGCGCAGCGCAGGATCTCACTGCCTGGGCATGCGGATCCTGCGCTGCGCTCAGGATGACACGCCCCTTAGAATAGCTCTTCACACGATATAGCGTAGCGGAGAAAAATCAAGTAGTTGTGGGAAAAATGTAAAGTGTTTGCAAGATGTCGAGGCTTGTATCTATGCATTTTCGCAGATTATACTTTAGAGTGTATCTGCTTTCCGGTATCATTCTCGCGCCTGCGGCAAGGTGCAGCCGCGCGATGGTCCTGCGCGCGGGCATGGACGCTGAGAAGCGGACATCCTCTTGGCGTAGAATAAGAAAATGGATCGGCGAAGGTGAAGGCAAAAGATCTGCTCAACAGCCGGTTGGAGCAAATAGCGAGCGAGGGCAAGGTCATAGCGCATGGCCGGCGTGTCCTTCTGCTGGATAGTGTCGTCTTCGCCGAGCTGCGCAGCGAGTTACAGGATTTTCTGGGGCAGGACGAGACCCAGAGCTTCCTGAACCGGCTTGGCTACTTCATGGGTCATAATGCCGCGCGCCGCCTGCGGGACCGCTATCACTGGAACGACGAGCGCGAGCTGTTGTCGGCCTGCCCGGTGCTCATGGGCTGGTCGGGATTAGCCAGTGCGAAGCTGAAGCGGCTCGAATGTGAGCGCGGCAGGGGTTCGCTGCTCGCCGAGATCTCATGGACGGATTCCTTTGAAAGCGAGCAGCAGTTGCGCCATACGGGCGTGGCTCCGGCGCCCGTGTGCTGGACACTGGCGGGCTATGCAAGTGGCTATTTCAGCCTGGTCGCGGGCCAGAATATGCTCTGTCTGGAAACGGAGTGCGCTGGCAAGGGCGATACGCGGTGTGAGGCTATCATCAAGCCTATCGCGGCCTGGGGTGATGCCGCGCGCAAAAGCGCCGCCGACCTGGCCCGCTTCGAGGCGATGAGCCGGATGCACCACTTGAACGCGCAACTGCACCAGAAGGAGCGCTCAGGCGATGCGCAGCAGCAGGCCGCCCTCGCGGAAGCGCTCAAGGAGGCGCAGCTCAAGGCGCTGGAAAGCCAGGTCAATCCGCACTTTCTATTCAATACCATCAATGTGATCGCCAAACTGGCCTTTCTGGAGGGAGCCAGCCAGACAGAGGCAATGGCCTACGCGCTGGCCGACCTGATGCGCTATTCCCTGCGTGGCTCGCATGGTGACGGACTGGTGACGCTGCGCGACGAGGTTGAGCACGCACGCCACTACCTGCTGATCCAGAGCACGCGCTACCATGACCGCTTGAAGCTTAACTTTGAGATCGACGAGACCGCGCTGGACATCCGCGTGCCGCCGCTCAGCCTCCAACCGATCATCGAAAACGCCTTCGTTCACGGCCTGGAGCCGAGTGAGAGACCGGGCCAGTTCCTTTTGAGTGTGCAGAAGGCGCGGGAGTACGTGGTCATCAGCGTGCAGGATAATGGCGTTGGCATCAGTCGCGAGCAGGTGCATCATCTGCTGAACGAGGAACCCGGCGCCCGCGACCATTGGAGCGCGCATACCACCGGCCTCGGTCTGGCTCAGGTGCGCGATAGGCTCCGCTACTACTACGGCGAGAAATGCCGCCTGGTCATTGAAAGCGAGCCGGGCAGCGGCACCACCGTCCGCCTGCTGCTGCCCCTCGACGGACCTGTTAAAGGATGACCTGGTAAAAGAGATGGGGAGCTTCTTCTGTGCGTAGCTGTGCGATTATGAGATGTAACGACCGGGATCGGCAATGGGAAGAGATGATGGGACGGGGTAGGGGCGCGGCGCTTTGGCCCCCCACCGCTCCACACCGCCTCCCAGCCAGCGCCGCGCCCCTACCACACCCCGGAATTCCCGATTTTGGTTAGTGACATTCATAATGGCGCAGCCGCGAAAAGAGATGATCCATAAAGCAATGAACGCGCAACATGTGTACAATCTCATGATCGGCGAAGATGAGGAAGTCGAGCGCAGGGCCATCCAGCTTCTGGTGAGGCAGCGCTTGCCCGGTGCCAGGCTTGTGAGCAGCGCCACAACCACCACCGAACTCCTGGTGCGCATCCACCAGGCGCGGCCTCACCTGCTCATCCTCGACAGTCGCCTGCCCGGCATCGGCCTCATAGCCACCCTCAATCTCGTGCTGAGTCAGCAGCCGCTGCTCAAGGTCATCATACTGGCCGACTACGGCGAAGAGATGCTGATGCGGCACTGCATACGCTATGGCGCCTTCGCCTACCTTATCAGGCCGGTGCAGCCGGAGCGACTCCTGAGCGTTCTGAACCGCGCCATTGCCGTGTTGAGCAACCTGGAGGCAATGTGAAATTGCATCGCATCCTGATCGCCGAAGACGAAGAAATCGCGCGCCGCGCGCTGCGTCTGGCCTGCGAGAGAAGCGGCTGCCCGGTCAAGGTCGTCTTCGAGGCCGTCACCGGGCGCCAGGCCGTTGAAGCACTGCGCGAGGTTCGGCCCGACATCATCCTGATGGATGTCGTTTTGCCCGGCATGGATGGCCTCGCCGTTACCAGGTATGCCCGCAAGCTCTATCCTGCCACCAGGGTAGCTATTGTCTCCGCCTACGATAAATTCGACTATGCGCAGGAGGCGCTGCGGGCCGGCGCCGTCGATTATCTGCTCAAGCCGGTGCGCCCGGAGCAGCTTGTCATGCTGCTAAAAAAATTGTGTGCGGAGCTGGACGCCGAAAATGGCAGCCGGGCCGGCGCGGAGGATGCCGGCGACGACCAGCAGCCGAACGCGCCACATGCCGCCGCCTTGCAGCGCGCCAGGGCCTATATCGCCGAGCGCTACGCCCGTGGCCTCACGCTGGAGCAGGTGGCAGCGCACGTGGGCATGGCGCCGACCTATTTCAGCCGTATCTTCAAGCAGGAGCAGGGCTGTACCTTTATGCAGTATCTCACCCGTGTTCGACTGGAGGAGGCCAGGCGTTTGCTGCGCACCACGACACTCTCCATCGCCGAAATCGGCGATGCCGTCGGCTATCATGGTGCCAGCCATCTGACTGCCGTCTTCAAGCAGGCCGAAGGGATCTCGCCCGGCGCCTATCGTCGCAGGCATGGCCGCCCTTGAAGATTTTTGGGGAGGAAGATCGTCAAAGACGGGGATGGATTAAAGACGCCCCTTGTGGACGTTCGTCTATGTCGAACGCCTCCCTTGCCCTATCTCGCGCGAAGGGGGTATACTGCGGGGGTGCAGGGGGCGGCAGCCCCTTGCCGGGGCACGGGGTGTCCCCGAAGATCTCTTTTTCTTTGTTGTGCGTGCCGCCGAAGGCGGCGCGCGAGGAAAGGGAGGGTGCATGTCTACTTTTAAATCACCAGAGCAGCCCCGCCTGCAACCAGAACTATTTCGCCCATCGCTGCAATATCCCGTCTATCCCTACGCCGAGATGCTCACACGGACAGCCGAGCGCTATCCCGAGCATAGCGCCATCATCTTCCGAGACGTGGATGTGACGTACCGCGAACTGGAGGCGCTGGTAAACGCCTGCGCCAACGCCCTGCTCGCTGTGGGCATTCGACGAGGGCAGAAAGTATGCCTCTTCATGACCAACCGGCCAGAATACGTGATAAGCTGGTTTGCCATCGCGCGCATTGGCGCCGTCGTCTCCCCCATGAACCCTTCATACAAAGAGCGCGAAATAGCCTATCAGATCGGCAATAGCGAGGCGACAGCGATCATCGTGCAGCAGGAGTTACTGCCGCTGGTAGAAGCAGTGCGGGCCGAGACGCCGGGACTGGTCCATGTAATCGTTGTCGGCTCCGAGCAGCACGCGCCGCAGGAGCATCTATTTTCTTTCAGCAGGCTGCTGCGCGGCTATCCGACAACGCCTCCGGTGTGCGAGGCGCCCGAATGGGAAGATCTCTTTGCGCTCCCTTACAGCAGCGGCACGACGGGCCTGCCCAAAGGCGTCATGCTCAGCCATAAGAACCTCGTCTGCAACGCCGTCCAATCCGTCGCCACCGCGCGCATCACCTTTGATGATCGCATGCTCGTCTTCGTCCCGCTTTATCATATTTACGGCATCATGCTCATCGGCTGTGCCGCCATGACCGGGGCGCGCCTGGTGCTCATGGAACGCTTTGAGCCGGGGCGCTGCTTGCAGTTGATTCAGGAGCAGGGCATCACGATCCTCTACAGCGTTCCGCAGGTGCTTGCTGCGCTGCTCGACTGGCCGCAGCTCGACGAGTACGACCTGCATACCGTCCGCTTTACACAGTGCGGAGCGACACCCGTACCACCGCCCCTGGCGTATCGCTTCCAGGAACGCACCGGCATCACCGTCATGGTCTCCTACGGGCTGACAGAGGCCGCGCCAGGGACGCACTCCAACCCCGTCTATAACCGCGCGCTTATCAAGGTCGAGACCGTTGGCCTGCCCATTCACGATACCGAGCAGAAAATCGTCGATATCGAAACCGGCGAGCGCGAGTTGGGCGCCGGGGAGGAGGGCGAACTGATCGTGCGCGGGCCGCAGGTCATGCAGGGCTACTGGAAGGCGCCGGAGGCAACCGCTGCGGCGCTGCGTAACGGCTGGCTCTACACGGGCGATATCGGCTGGCGCGACGAAGAAGGCTATGTTACCATTACCGACCGCAAAAAGGAGCTAATCAAGTACAAGGGCTTCAGCATTGCTCCGGCGCAACTGGAGGCGTTACTACTGGAGCATCCTGCCGTGGCCGACGTGGCAGTGATTGCGAAGGCGAGCGAGGAAGCCGGCGAGGTGCCCAAAGCCTTCGTCGTCCGCAGAGCCGGCTACGAAAACATATCGGCAGACGACCTGATGACCTGGGCCAACGGCAAGCTCGCCACGTACAAGAATGTGCGCGAGATCGCATTTATCGACGCCATTCCCCGCAACCCCTCAGGGAAGATCCTGCGCCGCGTCCTCAAAGAAAGAGAACAACAAATGTAGGGGCACCCCTCGCGGGTGCCCAGGATGCCCAGAATGCCCAGGATGCCCAGGATGTAGGGGCACCCCTCGCGGGTGCCCTTAGCTGGAAAGAAAGCGCACATATGCAGATAGATACGAAAAATCTGGTAGCCATCGACGTACACACCCATGCCAACGTATCGCAGAGGATCCCCGACGATCCCCGCTGGCAGGCAATACAGGAGGCATCGGGCCGCTACTTCAAATTCGAAGAGGGGCCGCAGCCAACCATCCCGGAGATCGCGGCCTACTATCGCGAGCGCAAAATGGCCTGCGTCATCTTTCCCGTGGACATCGAGTCAACGTCGGGAGTGACGCGGGTGCCCAACGAAGAGGTAGCCGAGGTCGCCGCCGCGAACCCCGACGTGCTCATTCCCTTCGCCAGTATCGATCCGGCGAAGGGCAGGATGGGAGCGCGCGAGGCCCGCCGCCTCATCGAACAGTATGGCGTGCGCGGCTTCAAATTTCACCCCTCTTTACAGGAGTTCTATCCCAATGACCGCAAAGCCTACGTGCTTTACGAGGTCATCGCGGAGGCGCGGCTACCGGCGCTATTTCATACCGGGCATTCTGGCATCGGCACAGGCATGCGCGGCGGGGGTGGCGTGCGCCTCAAGTACTCGAATCCCATGTATCTGGATGATGTTGCAGTCGATTTTCCCGACATGCCGATCATCATGGCGCATCCCTCATTTCCCTGGCAGGATGAGGCGCTCTCGGTCTGCCTCCACAAGCCGCAGGTCTACATCGATCTCTCAGGCTGGTCGCCGAAGTATTTTCCCCCCCAGCTCGTGCAGTACGCTAACACGCTGCTCAAGCACAAGATGCTTTTCGGCAGCGATTACCCGTTCATCACCCCGGATCGCTGGATCGCGGATTTTGAGCAGATCGCGATCAAGCCCGAGGTGCGGCCACTGATCCTCAAGGAGAATGCGATCAAGCTGCTGGGCCTTTGAGCGTGTCTGTGCCCGACATCCGGCGCCCTCATGTGCGAGCGACAACGGCGCTCGCTAACGGATGATATGATGTGGGGAGTATGCGCGAAGCGCATACTCCCCACATTCTATCATCTATCCTTTGCGCGGCGGAGCCGCGCCAATAGCCGGCTATGAAGCAGGGAATCTGGCCCCGTCTGAAATAAGTGCAGGGTTCCATAAAATCCCGTAGGAAAAGGCAAATTCCCGCATAGATTCGCCACACAAAGCGCGCTACACTGATTAGTGTGAAACACTCTCTGCATAATCAGGCAAGCGCGGATATCTCAAGACTGCAAGGAATCTGGGAGCGCGGCGGTTTCGCCATGACGGTGCAGCCGTCCCTGCCCCTGACCGCCGACGCGGGCGGCTTCGTTGAGCAACTCGCCGCTCAGTCGGCCTCTTTCGATGCCGTGCTGGTTGCGGAGATGCCCGGCGGCGCGGTGACGTTGAGTCCCCTGGCGATGGCCGTGCTGCTCAAAAGGAGGGGCATCGAAGCGATTGTGCAGGTCAGCGGACGTGACCGCAACCGGCTCGCGCTGCAAAGCGATCTGCTGGGCATGGGTGCCCTGGGCATCGCTAACCTGCTCGTCGATATGCGACCAGTCACGCGGGCGTCACTGCTCCAGAATGCCGATGCGCGCCTGGTCACTGATCTCGACGGGGCGGCCCTGCTCGCTATGGCTCTCAGGATGCGCGATGAGGCCAGTTTCACCTCGGGGGCGCGCATCAAGACGCCGCCCGCGCTCTATACCGGCGCTCTCCTTTCCCTTGCCGGGCGCGTCGATCTCAAGGCGTTGAACGGCGCACAATTCATCGTCACCGAGCCGGTACACGATGTCCGCGCCTTCGCCGCCACGCTGGCGGCCTTCCAGAGCGAGCAGCCCGCTTTTTTGCAGGCCAGGCCGCTGCTCGTCAGCCTGCCCCTGCTCACCGCCGCAGGCGGCGCACAGCCAGCGGCGATAGAGCAGCTTGCCTCTTCTATCGAGGCTTTGCGCACACTCGACAGCATACGCGGTTTCAACATCGTCGTGGAAAGTGTAGAAGCTTTGCCCTTGCTCGGGCAGAGCGTGGGCGGGTTTATCAGGGGCACCCGTCCCATGTCATCCTGAGCGGCAGCGAAGGATCCGATGGTGGGGCACAGATCCTTCGCTTCCGCTCAGGATGACATGTGTGGAGCTTACGTTGACGCCAGAGGAGGCACCCGCGTGCCCCCGGCAGGGAGGCAGCCGCCATTCGCTGGCGCGACGTACCCTGCACCCTCCATTAAGGAGACTATAGATATGCTTATCGAATTAAAGCCGCTTAAGCGAAAAGGCGATGAGCAGATAGCCGCCATTTTAAGCACCATCGGGCAGGTCGTGGCCGACTACCACAAAAATCCCGCCTATCACGATCTCCTGCGCAACGCCTGCGTCTCTTTCGACTGGATACAATACAAAAATAACTTCAGGGAGGCCATCGCCGAACGCCCGGCCTTTGACGCCGATTGCCAGAGCATTCACCGCCGCGAACTGCTCATCGATCTACGCCAGGTTGATATGCAGAACTTCGAGGCCCGGCTGCGCCGGCTGCTGGATCGCTGGGCGCCCGCATCGTCTGACGGTCGGGAGCAATTGCTCTCCTCCGGCCAGCGACCAGAACTGGCGGATGGAGCGGCAGCCGCCGTAGCTGTGGCACCCAGGACCGTTGAGCGCGTGGCCCCGGCTGCCAGGGCCGCCAGCGACGACGATAAGCTCTATCTTGAGCCTTTTCAACTGGCGCGCAACAGTATTATCTGGTCCTTCAATACCCTCTACTGGAACGCGCTCGACAGGTGGGAGGCGACTTTCAACAAGAGTTACGAGGTCGCGCTGCCCGGCGGGGTAACGGACGCGTGTAATCCCGATTTCGTGGCCGAGTCGGTGCAGCAGCTTTGCCAGGCGCTCGACGAACTGCGCAGTAAGGATCAATTGCCGGCGGAGATCTTCGTGCTGGAAATAGGCGTGGGCAACGGCACGCATGCGCGGACCTGGCTTGACGAGTTTGAACGCTTCACGCGTGCCGCGAATACCGACTATTACGAACGCCTTCATTATCTGATGAGCGACTTCTCGGTCTGCGTCCTCGACGTTGCGCGCGAGGTCGTCGCTCCGCACAGCAGTAAGGTCAGCTTCCTCGTCGTGGATGCTACCGATCCCATGAAAAGCCTCTCGTTTCTGCGCTATAAACTGATGTTCATCCATATCTCGAATGTCTATGATAACCTGCCGAGCAGCGCGCTCATCAGATGGGACAATCAACACTATCAGGTTGAGGTCAGGGCCTATTTGCCGCGTGCGGAGGCCGAGAAGATCGTAGACCGCTACCACTTGAGCGAGCGCGACCTGGCGACGACAGTAGCCCGTTTTCTCAAAATCGGGCCTGACTACTTCGATGATTGGCGCGAAGGCGTCCGTTTCTGGGCCGATGTCTGGCACGCGCTCAAGCTTGAGGAGCGCTGTGTGTTGCTGCCCGATCTTTCGCAGCTCAAGCTCTTTGACGGCGCCGATGGCCGCGATGTGCAGACGCTACTGGAGAGCGTAAGCGGCAACGTGCGCATGCATCTGAACGAGATGGCGCTCAAGAGCTTTATCAACACCATGCCGCTGCTGCACCCGCGCGGCATCTTCCAGATCCAGGACATCTTCATCACCGAACTTGAGCAGTACTACAGCGCGTTTCGCGGGCCTGGCAAGTATGACGGCTCGGTAGTCAACTGGGTGAACGGGCCGCTGCTGCGCCTCGTGGCGAACCGCCACGGCTATGATGTGCATTTCCGCCCGTTCACCTATCGCCAGAACTCCAATATTACCATCCTGACGACAAGCATGCGCGACTAGCGCACGAGGCTCGCCCGCAAGCCTCTGTGCTCAGGGGGATGGTGGATGGCAGGCGTGTGGCTGCCATCCACCATCCCCCTGAGAGCGGCATAGTCGTGATGTGTGATGGCAGGCGCCAACGCTCACGAAAAATCATAAGGAGAACGTAAATGGCAGCGACGAGAAGACAGAACCAGGAATCAACGCCGAAAGAAAAACGAAGAGAAAGAGAAAAGGGCAGCTTCCCCGCCATAGACAAACTCCTGCCCACCAGCGTTATTGGCAGCTACTCCGTGCCGGAATGGCTGGAGCGCGCCAAAACCGACTACTTGCAGCGGCGCATCAGCGGCGACCAGTTGCAGGATATGCACAATATTGTGATCCAGGCTGCCATCAAGGACCAGGAGCGGGCCGGCATCGATATCGTCACCGATGGCGAACTGCGTCGCGACAACGACATCGACTACTTCGCCTATCGTATTCCGGGCGTCGAGATCGATCACCGCACAAAGGCGTATTATTACGATTTTTATGATAGCGTGATCCGTCACAAGATCCCCACAGCCTCGCTAGGGCTGGTCCCCGATTTAGAGTTCCTGCTCCAGAATACCGATAGGGCCGTCAAATTTACGCTTACCGGCCCGCTAACACTGGCGAAAAGAATCAAGAATGAATATTACCTGCACGAAGAGGAGGTAGCCCTGGAATTCGCGCGCATCCTCAATGGCGAATTGAAGGCGCTGGCGAAAGCGGGCGCCGATTATATCCAGTTGGACGAGTCGTACCTGACCGGCTATCCAGAGGACCTGGCGTGGGTTGTGCGCGCCATCAATATCGCAACCGAGGGCGTTGAGGCTCACATCATCCTGCATGTGTGCTATGGAAACCGCTACGGCAAGCCCTACTGGGACGGCAACTATCGCTTTCTCTTCCCCACCATCTTCGAGGCCAATATTCACCAGTTGGCGATGGAGTTCGCGCGCAAGGGCGATGAAGACCTCGAACTCTTCAGCAAGTATCCATCTGAACTGGAACTGGGCGTCGGCGTCATCGATGTCAAGAGTCCGCTGATCGAGACGCCCGAACAGGTTGCGGAACGGGTGCGGCGCGCACTCAAACATGTGCGGCCAGAAAAGCTCTACGTCAATCCAGATTGTGGCCTCCATCACCTGCCCAGGGATATCGCTTTCAAGAAGCTTCAGGCGATGGTGCAGGGAACCGAGATCGTGCGCAAGGAGTTGTTGTCATGAGCGCGGACCAGAGCGAGCAGGAACCACGGAACGCCCGCCCGAAAAGAGTTCTTCCGGGCGTAGCCGCGCACTTCATCGCGCGTAGCAAGCTACCCCATGAGCAGAACGAGCATGATAAAGCGCGCAGCTACACACAGATGGATTCGAGAGAGCGGCCTATAGATGGTATGCCAGGCAATTTAGCGAGGGCCGCGGGCCGTGCGTTTTTAAAGGCCGAAGAGGTAACGAAAGGAGCTATCTTCGACTGCCACATGTGCGGCCAGTGCATCTTGCAGCAGACAGCGTTGATCTGCCCGATGCGCTGCCCCAAAGGGATGCGCAATGGTCCCTGCGGCGGCCCCTCGCTCGATGGAAAATGTGAAGTCTATCCCGATAAACCCTGCATCTGGGTTGAGATCTATCGGCGCTCGCGCCGCTTCGGTCTGACCGGGCGTATGGAGAAGCTGCAATGGCCGGTTGACTGGTCGTTGCAGGGCACCTCGGCCTATGGTAACGTGCTCAACGGCAAATGGTTCACTCCCCGCTGGTCCGAGGTCCTGAATCGGCCGAAGCCGGCTGTCAAGGCGGGTACGAACCCGGTGCAAAATCACTCGACCTCTTCAGATTGTGCTGATATACTGCTTCCTGCTGGGGGGTCGGTGGAAGCGATGCGCTCTGGTCCGCTTTCTTTACCCCGTTTGGAGGGGACTGCACTGGAAAGCATGCTCAACTCGGGCCGCTTCGTCGTCACGGCGGAACTGGGGCCGCCGCGCTCCGCCAACGCCGATTTTCTACGCAAAAAGGCCGCGCTGCTGCGGGGAAAAGTCGCAGCCGTGAACGTCACCGATAACGCGCGGGGCATGGCGCGGCTCTCCAGCCTGGCCGGCTGCCTGATCCTGCAAGAGGCTGGCATCGAGCCGGTGCTGCAAATGAGCTGCCGGGATCGCAACCGCATCGCCCTGCAAAGCGAACTTGTCAGCGCTGCGGCGCTGGGCATCAACAACGTGCTGCTGCTGACCGGGGATCACCAGCGTTTCGGCGACGATCCGCAGGCGATGGGCGTCTTTGATCTGGATGGCATCTCGCTGCTGGCGCTGGCGCGTCGCATGCGCGACAATGGCGAACTGCTCTCCGGGCAGAAGATCGCGGTGCCCCCGAAACTGCTGCTCGGCGCCGCCGCTAACCCCGAAGGCGAGCCGCTCGATCTGCAAGTGCTGCGCCTGCAAAAAAAGGTAGCGGCGGGCGCCGACTTTATCCAGACACAGGCGGTTTTTGACATCGACCACTTCAAGCAATGGATGGCCGCCGTGCGCGCGCGCGGCCTGCACAGAGAGACGAAGATCCTGCCGGGGATACTCCTGCTCAACTCGGCGGAGCGCGCCCGCTTCTTGAGCGAGCACGTACCCGGCATGCGCATTTCTGAAACCATCGTTGCGCGACTGGCACGGGCGCAGGATCCCCGTGAAGAGGGCAAGAAACTGGGGCAGGAGCTTATCGCATCGCTCGGCGAGATCGAAGGCGTGGCCGGCGTCCACATCATGACGATTGCCTGGGAGGAGGCTATCCCGGAAGTCCTCGCTGGAGTCGGCCTGCTCTAACTACCTCAATGTGCCTGTTGGGGCGCGCCCGGGGCGCCCTTTCTGATGACGCACGAGGTTCGTCGGCAATCCTCAGAGGGGGAAAGTGGAGATGGGCGCGTGGCGCGGCCACGCGCCCATCTCCACTTTCCCCCTCCGGGAGCGATGCAGTCGCGATGTGTAATATGAAATAAACTGCTCCGGTTTGCAACTTGCGCACGGCAAACAGCGTTAGAGTATTATAGTATGTAAGTATTTCTATGTATGTCAGGGGGATTTGTTTGCCATGCCTCACTGGCCCAGAGCGGTGATCTTATTCGCCCTGCTGCTCCTGCTGAGCGCCTGTGGTTCCGGCTCACAAAGCAAGGCCAGCACACCCACACCGGCGGTAGCGCATACGCCATTGCCAGCCAGCGCCAGAACCGACCTCTGCCCCTCTTTTCTCAAGAAGAACCCGAACTGCTATACGCCGCATGCCCTGCGCGTTGCCTATGGAATAGAGTCGCTGACCGAGCAGGGCTACGCGGGCAAGGGACAGACCGTGGTTGATATCGTCTCCTATGGCAGTCCCTTCTTGCAGCAGGATATGGATGTATACGACAGGCAGTTCGATCTGCCGCCTGTCAATCTCAGGGTCATTGCGCCGCTGGGTACGGTGCCCTTCGATCCTAAAAATCAGGAGATGGTTGGCTGGGCGCAGGAGACGGAACTGGACGTGCAGATCATTCACTCCATCGCACCCGATGCCAGCATCGTCGTCATGACCAGCCCGGTAGACGAGACCGAGGGCACCATCGGGCTGCCCGAATTCCTGAAACTGGAGCAATATGCTGTCGAGCATCATCTGGGCCACATCTTCTCGCAGAGCTACGTTGCCTCCGAGGTGACGCTGGCGGACCAGAAAGGCCGGCAGCTCGTCAAAACCTATACGGATTTCTACCAGCAGATCACGACGCAGCAGGGCTGGACCGTTCTCTCCGGCAGCGGGGATCACGGTGCAACCGACTTTGCTGATATCGCCGCGACGAAGCTCTCATCCACACCAACCGTCAACTTCCCGGCGGACGTTCCCTGGGTGACTGCCGTGGGCGGTACCTCGCTCCACCATGTGGGGAGCGGCTACAACGAAAGCGCGTGGCCGGAGAGCGGAGGCGGCGTGAGCCAGTTCTTCAGCGAGCCGGATTTTCAGCGCGGCCTGCCCCCGGCGACACAATCGCTGCTGGCAGGGCATCGCGGCCTGCCCGACATCGCCGGAGACGCCGATCCGTTTACCGGCCTGGCCTTCTACTTCGCCGGCCAATGGAGCATGGCTGGAGGAACCAGCGCCAGTACGCCGCTGTGGGCTGGCATTGTTGCCATAGCCAACCAGGTCGCCGGGCGTCCTCTGGGCTTCATCAATCCCGCGCTCTATAAAATAGCGCAGCAGGATGGCTCGCAGGCTTTTCGCGATATTACCACCGGCCGCAATGGACTTACCGATCCCAAAATTCAAGGCTATAGCGCGGGACCGGGCTGGGATGCGGTTACTGGTTGGGGCGCGCCGCAGGCAAAACAGCTTATTCCCGATCTGATCGCAGCGTTGAAGTAAAAATGTCTCTGATGCTCAACGTCCTTGCCCTCTCTCGTTGGGCGTTCGCGCGGCTGCGCCGCGCAATGATTGTAAGTTATTGTGTGAAACAGGTGCCTGTTTCACACAATAACTTACAATATGGTGAGCGCTGCCGACGCTCGCCAGCGAGGGTACCAGAAAGCAGAAATACTGTTTGATAGTCAGGAGCGCATCATGATACCATTCTTGCGACGGTTCCTCCCCCTGTTGATCTTGCTCTTTCTGCTGGCAAACTGTGGCGCTCCGGGCAATGCGGGCAAGCAGAGCAGCGCCAGCCCGACGGCGGTAGCCACACGGCCTCTCTCGCCCGCCAGCACAACCGATACCTGTCCGCGCCCCTTTAACCGCGTGCCGGGCTGTATGACGCCGCACTCCCTGCGCGTCGCCTATGGCGTTGAGCCGCTCACCGAAAAGGGCTTCACCGGCAAGGGGCAGACGGTCATCGATATCGTCTCGTTCGGCAGTCCAACGCTGGCGCAGGATATGGCCTTCTTCGATAAGCAGTTCGGCCTTCCCCCCGTCAACCTCCAGGTCATCGCGCCACTGAATGCCCGTGAATACGACCCGCACCACGATAAAGAGGGCTGGGCCGGCGAGACCACGCTGGATGTAGAGATTATTCACTCCATCGCGCCAGATGCGAAGATCGTCGTGCTGGTCAGCCCGGTTGCCGAGACCGAAGGCACCATCGGCCTGCCCGAATTCCGGGAGCTGATACAGTACGCCATCGATCACAGGCTGGGCAATATCTTCTCGCAGAGCTGGGGCGCGTCCGAGCTTACGCTGCAAGATCAGAAAGGGCAGCAGGAGCTTCAGCAGTGGAATAACCTCTTGCAGAACGCCACAACGAACCTGGGCATGACCTTCTTCTCGTCCTCCGGTGATAACGGCGCCACCGACTACGCGGATATTCAGGAGACGCACATCGCCTCGGTGGCGACCACCAGCTTCGCCGCCGATTCGCCGTGGGTGACGGCTGTCGGCGGGACCACGCTGGTACGCAATGGCGCGGGCTTCAGCGAGACCGCGTGGAGCGACAGCGGCGGCGGCTTCAGTCGCTTCTACAAGACGCCTTCCTATCAGCAGAGCCTGCCGGCTGCCGTTCAGAAGCAACTCGGGGGCCAGCGCGGCGTGCCGGATGTCTCTGCGGACGCCGATCCCGGCACCGGACTGGATGTCTATCAGGATGGCTTCTGGGCGCTGGCCGGAGGCACGAGCGCGGCGGCTCCGCTGTGGGCCGGCATCATGGCGATTGCGAACCAGATGGCGGGCCGTCCTCTGGGCTTCATCAATCCCGCTCTCTACAAACTGGCTGCATCGAGCACCTATGCGCAGGATTTCCACGATATCACGCAGGGCAACAATAGTAATCCCGAAGCGCGTGTCAACGGCTACAACGCCGTCGCGGGCTGGGACCCGGTGACGGGCCTCGGCTCCCCCAACGCCGTGAAGCTCGTCCCCGATCTGATCAGTGCTATGCGGAGCTGATATTACATCCGATGGTTCAAGTATGCCACAGGCCAGTGACAACAGTATGGCAACAGCGGAGCGGATTTTTGTGCGCCTGCGGCGCACTTATAGAAAAGAGTCTGTGGGCAGGATGCCGGCGGCGTCCTGCCCACAGACTCTTTTCTATGGCGAACCGCGCAGCGGTGGGCAGTCAGGAAGACTTGTCCACGGCGTTAGATAATTCCTTTGCTCACGCACAGTTCGGCGTTGAGGATAGAGCCGCCGGCGGCACCGCGAATCGTATTGTGTCCCAGCAGCACGAACCTGTAGCTCAGGATGGGGCAGGGGCGCAGGCGGCCCAGCGTCACGCTCATACCGTTGCCGGCGTCGCGGTCACGCAGCGTCTGCGGGCGATCATGCTCGCGCCGGTAGAGCAGCGCGCGGGCGGGTGCCGATGGCAGCTTGAGTTGCTGCGGCTCCGGTGTAAAAGCCTCCCAGGCCGCGATAATCTCTTCGACGCTGGCCGCGCGCTCAAGCTCGATGCTGGCGCATTCAAGATGGCCCTCACGCGTTGCCACGCGATTGCAGTGCGCGCTCACTACGATACCTGCATCGATGAAACCGCGCCCCTCCTGCCACTCGCCCAGCATTTTGCGCGTCTCGTGCTCCAACTTCTCCTCTTCGCCGCCGATATATGGGATGACGTTATCGACGATATCATAGGAGGGCACGCCCGGATAGCCGGCGCCCGAAATCGCCTGCATCGTCGTCACCAGAGCTTTACGCACGCCGAACGCCTGCTGCAAGGGCTTGAGCGCCATCACCAGCGGAGTAGCCGAGCAATTGGCGTTGGTAACGATGCAGCCGGACCAGCCGCGCCGCCTGCGCTGTTCGATCACGGCGGCGCAATGATCGGCGTTGACCTCCGGGATGAGCAGCGGCACGTCGGTATCCATGCGATGATTTTTGGCATTGCTGAAGACCGCCACCCCGGCGCGCGCGAATGCCAGTTCGATTTCGCCCGCGACCTCGCCCGGCAGCGCCGAGAAGACGATCTTCACCCCCGGCAGCGCCTCCGGGCGGCAGGCTACGACGGGCAGCGCCGCTACTGCTGGCGGCATCTCGCTGCCCGGCAGTCGCCAGCGCGTCGCCTCGCCATATGCCCGCCCGCCGTGCTGGTCCGAGGCGGCGACGGCGACCAGCTCAAACCAGGGATGCCCCTGGAGCAGCTCGATAAAGCGTTGGCCGACCATCCCCGTCGCGCCCAGTACAGCGACGGGGATGCGCGATTGTAGTTGTGCAGACACAGCAGCCCTCTCCTTCTCTCTTAGCGCGCCTCGCGCCGCTTCTCCTGAACGGTATGGCGCACCAGCGGGATGACCGGCGCGATCAGGTCGCGATGCAGGCCGCGCAGTGCGCGCTCGCTATCGCGGTCCTCGATAATCAGTGTGATACCCAGTTCCGAGGCGCCCTGCGTGATGACGGGAATGCGTTCACGCGCGAGGGCCGAGACGGCGCGCGCCGGACTCATCGGATCAGCGGTGAAGCCGGAGCCGATGCAGGCGCAGGCGGCCAGCCCACGCCGGCAGCGCACGCGCCACAGTTCGCTATCCATGTCACGGTGCAGGAGCGAGACCACCGAATCGGCTGATTGCTCCTCGACGACGAACGAGAGATGATGCCCCGATGATGAGCAGATGGCGACGGGGGCCGCGCCGGCACGTGCTGCCAGCGCGAAGACCTGTCCCGCGTTTTCGGGTGCGCCGAAGAGATCCGTGCTTTCTACGGTGATGAGCGCCAGGTGGCGGCGTATAGTAATGGCACCCGCTCCGCTTTGCGGGTGTACGGGGCCGACGACGGTGCCGCGAATGTGCGGGCGGAAGGTGTTGCGCACGCGCACGGGGATGTTGCGCGGCGCGATGGGAATGAGCGTGCGCGGGTGCAGCACTTTGGCGCCAAACCAGGAGAGGCGCGCCGCCTCCGCGTAGGAGAGCGCGGGCAGCAGGCGCGCGTTCGCTACCAGGCGTGGATCAGCCGTGAGCACGCCATCAACGTCGGTATAGATAGTGACTTCGCTGCAATCCAGGGCCGCGCCGATGACTGTGGCGGAATAATCGGAGCCGTTGCGTCCCAGCGTTGTGATATGTCCCGATGGCGTGCGCCCGATAAAGCCCGCAGCGACCGGGACAACGCCGCGCTCGACAATGGGATCAATCAGGGCGTGAGCATTGGCACGCGTCTCCTCGGCCAGCGGCTCGGCTCCGACAACGACGCCCACCGGCTGCACGGAATCCGAATCGGGGTGGCCGGTAATAATCACTTCCGAACGCACCGGCTCGGCCGGGGTCCCGATATCGCGGACCGCTGCGGCAACCAGCAGCACCGAGAAGCGCTCACCCCAGGCAGCGACGGCTGCGGTTGGCAGTGCGATGTCCTGACCCTCGCGAGCGGCCAGGCGCAGGACAGAAGTATTCTGCTCAAGCCGCGCCAGCGCGGTTTCGAGATCGGCGCATAGGGACGCACGCGCCTCGCTGTCATGCACGGCGTGTTCAGCCGCTTCCAGGTGGCGCCGGCGCAATGACGCCAGTTCTTCGGCGCAGGCTTCGTCTTCACCTGTGCAGGCGAAGCGCGCGATACGTAACAACTGATCGGTCACGCCCGACATCGCGGAGACAACGACGACAGGAAAATCATCTCCCTCATTTGACGCTTTGCGCGCGTTGGCGATGATCGCGGCTACGCGGCGGATACGTTCGCCGCTGCCAACCGATGTGCCGCCAAATTTTAAAACACAAACAGCATGTTTCATACTAACCTTCACTTTATCTATTTAAACCATGTACACATCTTCCTGACTGTTCACCGCTGCGCGGTTCGCCGGTAGGAAGCGTCTGCGGGCTGAGTACCTGCGGCGCTCAGCCCGCAGATGCTCAGGAGGTGCGCCACCTGCGCACAATAAACATGCCCATCGGGTTATTTATACATTGACCGGCGTGCCTGTATCGATGACGGCGGCGCGCAGCGCCTGATCCAGATCCTCGATCAGATCTTCCACCGTCTCCAGGCCAACAGAGAGACGAATGAAATCGGGCGTTACACCGGTCTCAAACTGCTCATCGGGCGTCAACTGTGAATGCGTCGTGCTGGCGGGATGGATAATTAGCGACCTGGCATCGCCGATGTTCGCCAGGTGCGAGAAGAGTTCGATGTGGCGAATCAGGCGCTTGCCGGCCTCCAGTCCGCCCTTGATGCCGAAGCCGAGGATGGCGCCGTAGCCATGTGTGTGATACCTGGCCGCAATTTCGTGCTGGGGATGGCTCTTGAGACCGGGATAGTTCACCCAGTTGACGGCGGGATGCCCCTCCAGAAATTCGGCGATGCGCAGCGCGTTCTGGCTGTGCCGCTCCATGCGCAGCGGCAGCGTCTCCAGCCCTTGCAGGAAAAGCCAGGAGTTGAAGGGCGTAGTCGCCGCGCCCAGGTCGCGCATCAACTGCACGCGCGCTTTGATAATGTAGGCCAGAGGGCCGAAGGATTCGACGTAACGTATGCCATGATAAGAGGGATCGGGGTCGGTAAAGGCCGGGAAACGCCCGCTCGCGGCCCAATCGAACTTGCCGCCATCGACGATCACGCCGCCAATAGAGGTGCCGTGGCCGCCGATGAACTTCGTCGCCGAGTGAATGACGATATCGGCGCCATGCTTGAGCGGCTGCACCAGGTACGGCGTCGGCATGGTGTTATCAACGATAAGCGGCAGGCCATGCTCATGCGCGATAGCGGCAACGGCGCGAATATCGAGCGTGTCCAGGCGCGGATTACCTACTGTCTCCGCGTAAATGGCCCGCGTGCGCTCGTTGATGGCCGCGCGGAAGTTCTCCGGGTCACGGCTATCCACAAATCGCACGTTAATGCCGAGCTTCGGCAGCGTGTAATGGAAGAGGTTATAGGTGCCACCATAGAGACTTGTCGACGAAATAATCTCGTCGCCAGCCCCGGCCAGATTGAGCAGCGCTAACGTCTCGGCGGCCTGCCCGGAGGCGGTAGCCAGCGCGCCCACACCTCCTTCGAGGGCGGCAATGCGGCGCTCAAAAGCATCCTGCGTGGGGTTCATGATGCGGGTATAGATGTTGCCGAATTGCTTGAGGGCAAAGAGGTTGGCGGCATGTTCTGGACTGTCGAAAACATACGAGCTGGTCTGATAAATGGGAACGGCGCGCGCGCCTGTCGCGCTGTCGGCTGTCTCCTGCCCTGCATGCAATGACAATGTTTCAAAACCGTAACTACGCTTGCTATTGAGTGCCATGAATTGAATTACTCCTTTATCTGTCAACAGATCGATTGAAGCGCAGCGGCCATCTGCTCCCATTCCTTGAGGAAAGCGTCATGGCCGTGCGGTGAATCCAGTTCTACATAGGTCGCGTCCCCGCCCACGGCGCGCACGTTATCGGCCAGGCGGCGCACATGCACCGCCGGAAAGAGAAAATCTGAGCGAATGCCGACAAAGAGCGCTTTGCTGCGGATGCGGCGCAGCGCGGCCTCCAGCGAAGGATAGCCCTCGCTGACATCGTACAAATCCATCGCCCGGCTGATATACAGGTAGCTATTGGCGTCGAAGCGCCGCACGAGCGATTCGCCCTGATAGTACAGATAGCCTTCGACATCGAAGCGTGGGCCGAGATCGGGGGAGCGGCTGGGTGATGCAACGCTGCTATTCCTGGCGGGCCTGCGGGCGAAACGCAGTTCCATCGCCTCCTCGCTCTGGTAGGTAATCATTGCCAGCATGCGCGCGATGGCGAGGCCGCTGGCCGGTCCCTGTCCCGGCGCGTAGTCGCCGCCCTGCCAGCGCGGATCGGCCATGATTGCCTGGCGCTCGACCTCGCTGAACGCCACCGCCTGCGCGGTCAGCGCCGCCGTTGCCGCGACAACCGCAACCCTGTCTACGAGTTCGGGATACGCTACGGCCCATTCCAGCGCCTGCTGTCCGCCAATAGAGCCGCCGGCGACCATCGCCAGCCGGCGCACCCCCAGGTGCTCGATAAGTATACGCTGCGCCCGCACCATGTCGCGGATCGTCACGAGGGGGAAGCGCATGCCGTATGGCTTCCCGGTGCGCGGATCCGGCGATGAAGGGCCGGTGCTGCCGTAGCAACCGCCCACGACGTTCGAGCAGATGACGAAATAGCGCGAGGTGTCGAAAGGGCGCCCCGGCCCGATCAGCGGATTCCACCACGCGGCCTTCACATCGTCTGGCCGCTCCACGTCGTGCGCGTGCGAACTCCCGGTGAGCGCATGAGTAATCAGGACGGCGTTGTCACGCTCGGCATTGAGGGTGCCCCACGTCTCATAGGCCAGCGTCACGGGGCCGAGCTGGCCTCCGTACTGCAATGGCAGATGATCGAAGGTGTAGGTAGACACCTTATTCGTGGAGACAGGCTGGGGATGTATCCCGGCAGAATACTCCACCTGCGTCACCATCGTTTCTCCTCCTTGAAATTGATAACAAAAAAACCCTCACCCCACAGGGGCGAGGGGTAAACGTCTTCGCGGTACCACCCTGGTTTGTCGATGCCTCACGACATCGACCTTATCGAGTGTTGTTCGCTCCAGGGAAATATGCCTTCCCGGACAGGGGCAGGCCCTATCTCTACATTTGTTGAAAGAGGGACAACACTCCGGCCCGTAACGAAGGCCAGACGGCTCGGCTTACTCGCTCATCGCTTTTAGCCGGCGACTTGGAGGCCATTTTCCATGCTGGAGCGGCGTTGACTTCTCACCGTATCAACTCGCTGGAGCCGTCCGTAGCATGTACTCTTCCTCTTCAACGTCGTACAATATCTCGCTTGTAAGGTGCAGGACAGAAAATCTACCAATAAAAAAGCCCCTGTCCTCAGGGGCCTGCACCATTGCTTTTTCCCCTCATCTTGCGGAAAAGCTTCCGCCGGAATTAGCACCCTGCCGGCTGCGTTGCAGGCGGGTTGCTGGGCTTCACAGGGCCGTTTCCCTCCACCCTCTGGATGAGAGCAGTTCTACTGCGATTTCTTTTGTTGTTTCAATCCTCAGCAGCTATTAGCGGGCTGCTGCATCGTAAGTTCAAGTATACCTGAGAGGAGACAGCCATGTCAAGGGTAAAAAGGATGTGCATCATTTTTAGCACTCGTCGCCATCGAAGGTGGCAGACAGGAGGAGAGAGGCCGGGTGGCGGCGTCCGCAGGACGCCGCCACCCGGCCTCTCTCCTCCTGTGCGAAGCGCCGCGAGCGCTGAGGTGTCAGGGGAGAGATGCAGCGGAGCAAAAAAGCACTTTACAGCCCGTTTTCTCTATGTTATCATGTAAGTAAGTAACAGATAAATAAATACGCACGACGTAGACGCGAGACATGTTCCCGCCCGGAGGTAAACAGAGAGGAAGCGCCGGCGGCTGAAAGCGCTCCTGCCAGCAAGCGGAGAATACCCCTCGCCATGTCATGTACTGAGTCAGTAAAGTACACGCTGACCGCGTTACAGGTCGAGCACGAGCGCATCTTTCGGCTGCATGCTTAAGGACTTTGTGCCTTTTCCCTGATCGTGCAGAAGGATGCGGAATGCGGGTGGAACCACGGAAAGCGTGATTAATAGCCTTTTCGTCCCGGTAGGGGATGAAAAGGTTTTTTTGTTGTTGTTTTTAACCCATTGTACCTGTTTTTGTGCGCCGCAGGCGCACCCTTGAGCGTGGAGTCTGCGGTGAGCCGTTAGCAAGACTTGCACATGACGTTTTGGAATCATTTTTTAGGAAAGGAATGATTGTTATGTCTGTAGAAGCGGAAATTGAGGAATCGGTCAACTATACGCCGATTCAGCGCATGCGCCACTCCGCCGCACACGTTATGGCGGAGGCGGTGCAGGAGCTATTCCCCGATGCTAAATTCGCCATCGGGCCGGCCATCGAGGACGGCTTTTACTACGATTTCGACCTGCCGCGCCCGCTCACGCCCGAGGACCTGCCGGAGATAGAGCGCCGCATGCAGCGCATCGTCGGCGCGCAGTACCCGTTTATGCGTGACCGCTGGCCGCGCGAGAAGGCGCTGGATTACTTCCGTAAGAAGGGCCAGGTCTACAAGGTCGAGATCATCGAAAATCTGCCCGACGAAGAGGTGGGCATTTACCAGCAGGGCAATTTCCTTGACCTGTGCCGGGGTCCGCATGTGGAGAATACGGGGCAGATAGGCCCCTTCAAGCTCATGCGCGTCGCCGGCGCCTACTGGCGCGGAGACGAGCACCGCCCGATGTTGCAGCGCATCTATGGCACGGCCTGGTTCACGCAGGAGGAGCTGGACCGGTACCTCTGGCGTCTGGAGGAGGCGCAGAAACGCGACCATCGCAAGCTGGGCCGCGAACTGAAGCTTTTCGTCCTGAGCGACGACCTGCCTGCCGGTGTGCCGATGTTCCTGCCCAACGGTGAGATGCTGCGCCATCTCATGGAGGGCTACGTGCGCGAGACGCAGGAACGATACGGCTACCAGCATGTGTGGACGGCGCATCTGGGCAAGGTGCATCTCTACAAAACGTCGCGCCACTGGTACACGTATCGCGAAAATATGTTTCCGGTGATGAGGGGCGAGCAGGAACTTTCAGAAGATGATTCCTACGTGCTCAAACCGATGAACTGCCCGCATCATTTCCTGCTCTATAAGTCGCAGTTGCACAGCTACCGCGAACTGCCTGTGCGCTACGCCGAGTTCGCTACGCTCTATCGCTATGAGAAGACCGGTACGCTCACGGGCCTGGCGCGCGTGCGCAGTGTGACGCAGGACGATGCCCACGTCTTCTTGCGCCCGGATCAGGTGCAGCAGGAGTTCGATAATGCCATCAACCTGACGCTGGAGGTCTTCGAGACGTATGGCCTGACAGACTACTGGGTGCGTCTCTCGCTGCGTGATCCACAGAAGAAAGAGGAATATATTGGCAGCGACGAAGTATGGAATGCGGCGGAGAATGCGCTGCGAAACGCAGCCGAGGCGAAGGGCATCAAGTACGAAGAGGCGCTGGGCGAGGCGGCGTTCTACGGCCCGAAGATCGACTTCATGGTGCGCGACGCACTGGGCCGTGATTGGCAGTGCTCGACGATCCAGCTCGATATGAACCAGCCGGAGAATTTCGAGCTGGAATACATCGGCGAGGATGGGCAGCCGCATCGCCCGGTGATTATCCATCGCGCCGTGACGGGAGCCACGGAGCGCTTCATGGCGATGCTGATCGAGCATTTTGCTGGCGCGTTCCCGGTCTGGCTCTCGCCGGTGCAGGCGATGGTTATTCCCATCGCGGACCGTCACCAGGAGTATGCGAACCGTGTGCTGGCAGCGCTCAAAGCGGCGGGCGTGCGCGCCGAAGTCGATGGGCGCAGCGAGCGCATGAATGCCAAGATCCGCGATGCGCAGCTCCAGAAGATACCATATATGCTCGTCGTCGGCGACAAAGAGGCGGCGGCAGATGCGGTCTCGGTGCGCCTGCGCACGAACGTCGATCTCAAGGCGATGCCGCTCGCACAGTTTATCGAGCGCATCAGCGAGATTATCAAAACGAAAAGCCGAGAATTGTAAATGCCCGCCCCCTGTAGGGGCGATCCTGGTGGTCGCCCGCCCTTGTAGGGGCGATCCTGGTGGTCGCCCCTATAGGGGAAGATCAATCGGCGACCGATCAGGGCAGGGGCAAGCCCTGCCCCTACATTGTTTCAGGAGGCGAACAGGGGTGCCAGTTGCTCTTTGAAGAAGGTCCGCTCCTCCTCGTGGGGCAGCAGGACGAGCGCCTGGCGAGGCGAGAACCAGCCAACCTCGGTGAAACGCGCGTCGGCTGGTCTCGGCATAGCTCCGTCTGGGGATGTGTCCGGCGCGTAAGCCAGGTAGTAGTGGATGGTTTTCTGCACCAGGTCGCCGTTCTCCCTGACGGACTCACGCAGGATGGAGCCGAGGTGCTTGAGCAATTGAACGTTCGTTAGCCCGGTCTCTTCATAGATCTCGCGTAAGGCCGCCTGTTCGAGGGTCTCGCCCGCTTCGACGTGCCCTTTGGGCAGCACCCAGGTGTTGCTGCTGATGCTGTTCTGGTGCTGGGCCAGGGCGATCCTGAGTTCTCCCGCTATTTCACGCAGGATTATGGCTCCTGCCGAAACCGCCGTTCTCTGAGCCATGTGAGTTCTCCTAAAAATGGTCGCATGTCATCCTCTTACGCTGTGCATGTCATCCTGAGCGGCAGCGAAGGATCCGCTGCCCCGGACTTGCGGATCCTTCGCTGCCGCTCAGGATGACACATTTGGGCCAGTCGCATCGGAAAGCCCTCCTGGACCTCCCGCTTAGCTCAGGTATTGATAGGCGGGCAGCGTCAGGAACTCGGTGAACTCCTCTTTGCTGATGATCCCGTCAAGGATCTCAACTGCCAGCGCGAATTTGCGCGTGGAATACTCCTCCTCGCCGATAGCCGCTTTGATTTTTTCCAACTCCTGGGGCACCAGTTCGCGGAAAAGCTCAATCGTCACCTTGCGCCCATCGTCCAGAATGCCCTTTGGATGATGCACCCATTGCCAGATCTGCGAGCGTGCAATCTCTACCGTCGCTGCATCTTCCATCAGGTTGAAGATCGGCACACAGCCGATGCCGCGCAGCCACGACTCCAGGTATTGCAGGCTCACGCTGATATTATTGCGCAGCCCCCCCTCGGTGATTGTGCCCTCCGGCACCTTGAGCAGATCAGCCGCCGTCACATGCACGTCTTCGCGCTTCCTGTCGATCTGATTTGGCCCCTTCATGACAGCATCGAACTCGGCCTTTGCGACGGGGACCAGCCCCGGATGCGCAACCCACGTACCATCGTGGCCGTCGCTCGCCTCGCGCCGCTTGTCCTCGCGCACTTTTGCCATCGCCTCCTCGTTGGCCTGGGGATTGTTTCTGATGGGAATTTGCGCCGCCATGCCGCCGATAGCGGGGGCATTGCGCCGGTGGCAGGTTTTGATTGTGTTGAGCGTATACGAGCGCATGAAATGCGTCGTCATCGTTACCTGCGCACGGTCAGGATAGATAAATTCGGGCAGGTTGCGGAACTTCTTGATCGCGCTGAAGATATAGTCCCAGCGCCCGCAGTTCAGGCCCGCCGAGTGTTCGCGCAGTTCGTAGAGGATCTCATCCTCCTCAAAGGCCGCCAGGATCGTCTCAATCAGTACTGTGGCCTTGATCGTACCCTGCGGGATGCCCAGCGTTTGCTCGGCCAGGGTGAATACGTCATTCCACAGGCGTGCCTCCAGGTGGTTTTCCAGCTTGGGCAGATAGAAGTAGGGGCCTGTTCCCCGCTTGAGCAGTTCGTGGACGTTGTGAAAGAAGTACAATGCGAAGTCGAAGATGCCGCCGGATACAGGCTTGCCGTCGATCTGCACATGCTTCTCGTAGAGATGCCAGCCGCGCGGGCGCACAAGCAGCACAGCGGTCCTATCGTTGAGCCGGTATTCCTTGCCTTCGGGACTGGTGTAGGTGATGGTGCGGCGCACAGCATCACGCACGTTGATCTGGCCCTGGATCGTGCCCTCCCAGGTTGGCGAGTGCGCGTCCTCGAAGTCTGCCATGTACACACTGGCGCCCGAATTCAAGGCGTTAATAACCATCTTGCGGTCACATGGGCCGGTAATCTCGACGCGGCGATCCTGGAGGTCGGCTGGCAGCGGTGCGATGGTCCAGTCGGCGGCGCGAATATCGGCGGTTTCGGGCAGGAAATCGGGCAGCTTTCCGGCGTCGATCTCGGCCTGGCGCTGTTCGCGCCGCCGGAGCAATTCCTCGCGGCGCCCCTCGAAGGCGCGAGCAAGCATGGCGACGAAGTTCATAGCTTCTGGCGTCAATATGGTAGCAAATTCAGGGGTGACGGGCGCTGTTACCGTAATCCCTTCGGCGTAGCGTGTAGTTGCCTGTTCTGTCATAGCGGCTCCCTTCCTTTCCATATGTTAAATACTGCCTCGCATTCAGATGAGCGCGTAGCGCTTCTTGCTATTCCACTCGGCGACGGGCTGCCGCCCTGCTGCTGCGCAGTCAGCCGAACGGTAAGGCTTGCGCCGCGCGAGCGGCGTTTCTGAATGATCTATCAATTCATATCGGGGCTTTCCGAACAGTAAAAATAGTAGCTTCTACCTCCATTGTCGCATATGGCTTTTGCCGTTGGCAACCCGGCCCCTTGACTGCCCTTTCTCTTCACGCTATAATATGAGCATGCTCATAAAGTGAGCATAGTCATTTTTAAGAAGAGATGAAGGCTCTGAAGGATGACATAGTATGGCAACGGGGAGCTTACGTGAGCAGAACAAACAACGAACATTCGAGCGCATCAAGGAAGTAGCCAGGCGTCTCTTTGAGGAGAAAGGATATGAGCACACGACCACACGCGAGGTTGCCGAGGCAGCATGCATCGGCACAGGAACGCTGTTTCTCTACGCCCGAGATAAGGCCGAGCTTTTGATCCTTGTCTACGCCGATTCGATGCGCGAAATTACAGGCCATGTCTTCGCGACAATTCCTGAGCGTATGTCGTTGCTGGATGCCCTCATGCACGTCTTCAACCCGTTCTTCGACCTGTATGGGCAACACCCAGGGAACGCACGGCATTTTCTCAAGGAACTGCTTTTTCACTCCAGTGAACGTAGAGGTCATCAGGAGTTTGAGGCACTACATGTGGAATTTCTGAAGCGACTGGCACACCTGGTGCGGCAGGCGCAGGATGGTGGCGAGATTCGCCGGGATGTTGATCCGCGCCAGGCTGCTGCATGCTTTTTCGCCGTATATTTTGCGGCTGTGACTGCCTGGTTAGGAAGTTTTCTGGTCTTAGAACCTTCAGAAAGCGGGTCCCTTGATCCACTGCGAGCGCTGTTCGAATTGCAGATCAGGGGGATGCTGCCGGAAGGGCGTGTACTGGATGTGAGTATACACGAAGATTAAGGGAAATTGCATTTTATAAGAATTATATTATAAAGGATAGTATAGATGCGAATTGTGATTATGACATCGGGATCGCGCGGCGATGTGCAGCCCTACATCGCGCTGGGGCTGGGCCTGCAACGGGCAGGCTATCAGGTCTGCATGCTCACGCATAGCATCTTTGCGCCGATGATTGAGCAGTATTGTCTGGAATTTATGCCGCTAACCGGGAATCCGCGTGCCATGTTGGAGAGCAGCGAGGGCCAGCGTCTTCTCGAAACGGGGGGAAACATGCCTGGCTTTGTGCGTGAGATGCGAGAGGCAGAAAAGGGGCAGCAACGGGCATTTCTCAAAGATGCACTGAGTGCCCTTACCGGCGCCGATCTTCTGCTGTACTCATCTCTCTGCTTTGTCGGCTCGTATGCTGCGGAAGCGCTGCATATTCCTGCTATCTTTGTGCCGCTGCTGCCTGCTATTCCAACGCGGGCTTTCCCTTATCCCATAGGCCGCTATCGTAATTCTGGTGGCTTTGGGAATCGCCTCTCTCACATACTCGGCAACCTGCTCATCTGGCAGATGATGCGCCCGGTCATGCAGCCCATACGCCGAGAACTGGGCTTAAAGCCGATTCCGATGGATGGATCAATTTCCTGGCTCCTCAAGACGCACCAGGGCGTCATGCTCGGCTATAGTCCGCTGGTCTTGCCCCCGCCCGCCGACTGGCCCGAGTGGGTACACGTCACCGGCTACTGGTTTCTGGATGCGCCGCATAGCTGGCAGCCGCCCGCAGCTCTACTCGATTTTCTGGAGGCTGGGCCTCCGCCCGTCTACATCGGTTTTGGCAGCATGACGAACCGTCAGGCGGAAGAGGCCATTGGCATCGCCTTGAAGGCACTGGAGCGTGCAAAGCAGCGCGGCATCATCGCAACCGGCTGGGGCGCCCTCAGCAACGCCACTTTGCCCGGCAGCATCTTCAAGATTGAGGATGTACCGCATGATTGGCTCTTTCCACGCGTGGCTGCCGTCGTTCATCACGCGGGTTGCGGTACTACCGGGGCTGGATTACGGGCCGGGGTTCCAACTGTTCCGGTACCCTTCATTGCCGACCAGCCCTTCTGGGCGGAGCGTGTGCATCGCCTGGGGGTTGCCACACGGCCAATCCCACGCAAACGCCTCACTGCTGAGAACCTGGCGGCGGCTATCACCACCGCCGTCACTGATCCATCCCTGCGCGCTTGTGCTGCCGACCTGGGTGCCCGCATCCGTGCCGAGGATGGCGTGGGCAACGCCGTCCAGGTCGTGCAGCAAACGCTGGCTAATCCATCGGACTCATGATGGGATCGAAGCCATAAGCCTCGAACAGAGAGGTGTCCTCGATAGTGTGGCCGTTAAACTGCTCCTCCTCGGTTGAGCCGTTGAGGGCTGTTGTGGAAGATGTCCCCCCGGCGATAACCTGGGCCACCTCGTCGAAGTAGCCGGTACCTGCTTCGCGCTGGTGCTTCGTCGCCGTGTAGCCATAGGCTTCCAGGGCGAACTCGGCCTGTTGCAGCCGCGAATAAGCTGCCATACCATGCTCTCGATAGCCGCGAGCGAGCTTGAACATGCTGTAGTTGAGAGTATGGAAGCCGGCCAGTGTGATGAACTGGAAGGCGTAACCCATCTCGCCCAGCGTCTCCTGGAAGCTCATAATGGTTTGCTCGTCGAGCTTCTTGCGCCAGTTGAACGAAGGGGAGCAGTTGTAGGCGAGCAGTTTGCCGGGATAGCGTGCGTGGATGGCGTCGGCGAAGCGCTGCGCCTCGTCGAGATTCGGCTCCGAAGTCTCCCACCAGAGGAGATCGCTATAGGGCGCGTAGGCCAGGCCGCGCGCGATGGCCGCATCAAGTCCGCTGCGTACCCGGTAGAAGCCCTCGGCGGTACGCTCGCCGGTCAGGAAGCGCTGGTCGGCGGGATCGATGTCAGAAGTGATGAGCTGCGCACTATTAGCATCGGTGCGCGCGATGAGAAGCGTTGGTACGCCGAGCACATCAGCAGCGAGCCGCGCGGCGGTGAGATGCCTGATCGCCGTCTGCGTTGGGATCAATACTTTGCCGCCCATATGCCCGCATTTCTTTTCGGAGGCCAGTTGATCTTCAATATGGACTCCGGCGGCGCCTGCCTCGATCATAGCCTTCATCATCTCGAATACGTTCAGAGGACCGCCGAAACCGGCTTCGGCATCGGCGACGATGGGCGCAAACCAGTAAGTGTTGCCTTTGCCCTCCGCGTGCTGGATCTGGTCGGCGCGCTGGAGCGCCTGGTTGATCCTGCGCACAAGCTGGGGAACGCTGTTGGATGGGTAGAGGCTCTGGTCTGGATAGGTGTGCCCGGCGAGATTGGCATCTGCCGCGACCTGCCAGCCGCTCACATAGATAGCCTTCAAGCCTGCCTTGACTTGCTGAACGGCCTGGTTCCCCGTCAACGCGCCCAGTGCCGCTACATATGGCTCGCTATGTAACAATTTCCACAATCGCTCGGCCCCCATGCGCGCCAGCGTATATTCGATCTGGACGGAGCCGCGTAAGCGCAGCACGTCTTCCGCTGTATATGGACGCTTGATTCCCTTCCAGCGAGGATCATGTTTCCACGCGTGCGTAAGTTCGGCAACATGTTGACTGCTCATCATAATCTTCCTCCTCTCTAAGAGAGATATAAATGATAGGTTAAGCTATAATGGGTGACGCCTACGTAATTCAATTCCTCGGGGCTATGAATACTATTCCCTTGAGAGAAGGGTAACATGAAATATGGCGAAAGATCTATGTTTTTACAATGCAGATTGTGAGGATTAGCATAACTTTTTAGTTATATAACACGAAGGAGGCCCGAACCCGCAGGGTTCGGGCCTCCTTCGTGTTATATGTTCTTATGCTCCGTGGCACTTCTTGTACTTTTTGCCGCTGCCACAGGGACAGGGATCATTGCGCCCGACCTTTGCCATCACCGGGGGCCGCGCTGGCGTCGTCGCACTCGCGGTGCGGCCAGAGTTGCCATGCCGTCCTGAGCCGTTGCGCCGCGCCTGGGCGGCTCTGGCGTGCTCTTCGGCGCCATCATGCTTGATCTGGCCGCTGGCTCTGGCGATATCGTCGGCGTTGGTACGCACGTTGCGCGGTATCCGGCGCTGCGGAGCCGGGCGTTGCAGTGTCAGGGTGAGTTCGCGGCGCATCAGGTTCAGCAGCGCGTCTACCGTATAATGCTCGATAGCGACTTTCAGTTCCTCGAACATACGGTAGGCTTCGTTCTTGAACTCCACCAGTGGATCGCGCTGTCCCACGGCGCGCAGGCTGATGCCGGTGCGCATCACATCCAGCGCATCGACCTGATCCATCCACAGGCGATCCACAACCTGCAAGAGATAGGAACGCTCGAACTCGCGCTGCGGATCGACATCCTCTATGCCCTGTTCGCGGGCCTGCTTCCGCAGGTCCTCCCCGCGCTCTTCGTAGTGTTCGATGACCAGATCGATCAGGTCGCGTTTGAGATCGTCGCGGCGCAGCGCGTGCAGGTTCTCCGGCAGGATATCCTCCGGGATATCTACCCAGACCTCCAGCGCTTTAAAGAGGCCCTCCAACTGTTCCTCTTCGGTGACGGCGTTGCCGGGGATGAACCTGTCGATCACGCGCCCGACCTCGTTGCGGATCATATTCAGAATGCTTTCATGCACATCGCCGCGTTCGAGGATGGTGCGGCGCTGCGCATAGATCACCTCGCGCTGTCTGGCGATCACATCGTCGTATTCGACGACATGTTTGCGTTGATCGAAGTTGTGCCCCTCGACCTGCGTCTGCGCGTTCTCGATAAAACGTGAGACGAGCCTGCTTTCCAGTGGTGTGTCCTCGTCCATGCCGACGCTTTCCATGAGCTTCGCCACGCGATCAGCGGCGAAGCGGCGCATCAATTCATCGTCGAGGGCCAGGTAGAAGCGCGATGAGCCGGGGTCGCCCTGGCGCCCGGCGCGCCCGCGCAACTGGTTATCGATACGGCGCGATTCGTGGCGTTCGGTGCCAATGATATGCAGGCCGCCCAGCGCCACAACCCGCTTATGATCCTCCTCGCACTCGCGGATCTTCTCCTGGAAGAGTTCCTGCTTCTCCTCCTCGCTCATGTGAGCGATATAGTCGCGAATGGCCTCCTCTTTCTCTTCGCGCTCATCTTCCGTATCTTCCGGCATCTCGCGAATATAGCTGACGTGCTCGGCATGTTTGCGCAGGATGCTATCGAAGTAGCCTGTGGGATTGCCGCCCAGCAGGATGTCGGTGCCGCGTCCTGCCATGTTAGTGGCGATGGTCACGGCTCCGCTGCGCCCCGCCTGCGCGACGATCTGCGCCTCTTTCTCGTGATATTTGGCGTTAAGGACATTGTGCGGGATACCTTGCTTATTGAGAAGGTCGGAGAGATATTCCGAGGTCTCAACCGAGGTTGTGCCTACCAGCACCGGCTGTCCCTTCGCATGCAGCTCTTTGATCTCCTCGACTACGGCCCTGAACTTGCCCTCGCCCGTGCGATAGATCAGGTCGGGCAGGTCCTGCCGGATCATCGGCTTATGCGTCGGGATCGCGATAACGTCCAGCTTATAAATCTTATGGAACTCCTCCGCCTCGGTCATCGCGGTACCGGTCATACCCGCGAGCTTCTTGTACAGGCGGAAGTAGTTCTGAAAGGTGATGGTGGCGAGCGTATGGTTCTCGCGCTGCACCGTCACGCCCTCTTTCGCCTCGATGGCCTGATGCAATCCCTCGCTATAACGACGCCCCGGCATCTGCCGGCCCGTAAACTCATCGACGATGATGACCTCGCCATCCTTCACGATATAGTCTTTATCGCGCTTGAAAAGCACATGGGCCTTGATCGCGTTCTCCATGTAGCGCGTCAGATCAACGTTGGCCTCATCGTAGATGTTCTTGATGCCCGAAAGCTGCTCGATCTTCTCGATACCGGCCTCGGTAAGCATGACGACGCGCAGCTTTTCGTCGACAGTATAATCTATTTCAGGTTTGAGGCGCGGCGCCCACTTTGCGAAGCGCACGTACAGATCGGCGGATTCCTGGCCCTGGCCGGAGATGATGAGCGGGGTGCGGGCCTCGTCGATCAGGATATTGTCAACCTCGTCAACGATGGCGTAGTTCAGTTCGCGCTGCACCATCTGATCGAGCGATGTGACCATATTGTCGCGCAGGTAGTCGAAGCCAAATTCATTGTTGGTGCCATAGGTGATATCCGCCTGGTAGGCAGCGCGGCGCTCGGCTGTTTGCGGCTCAACGGCATGGACGACCACACCCACGGTCAGCCCCAGGAAACGGTAGATCTGTCCCATCCATTCGGCGTCGCGCCGGGCCAGGTAATCGTTCACGGTCACGACGTGCACGCCCTTGCCGGTTAGCGCGTTCAGATATACAGGCAGCGTCGCGACAAGCGTTTTACCTTCGCCGGTCTTCATCTCGGCGATCTTGCCCTGGTGCAGCACAACGCCGCCAATGAGCTGTACATCGAAGTGGCGCATCTTGATCCTGCGCCAGCCAGCCTCGCGCACGACGGCGAAGGCTTCGGGCAGCAGATCTTCCAGCGTCTTGCCGCTGCGATAGCGTTTCGCCATCTCTGGCGTGAGTTTGTCCATCGCCTCGGCTTTAAGGGCGATGATTTCATCCTGGAGGCGCTTCAAGATATTGCCAAGCAACTGCTCCAGGCGTTCGTCGGCGCCCTCGCCGGGATCGACGGCTTGACGCCGCGCCTCTTCGAAACGCTGCCATGCGGCATCAAAGGCATCGTCGAGCAGTTCATCATCAATCTCTTTAATGACCGGCTCGATGTCTTGCAGCAGCTTATAGGTAGCCTTTTTGGGATCGGAGGATTCGTCGGGCCACTGCTGGCGCTTCTCGGCCAGGTCCATCGCCGCCGTCACGCGCAGAACGTTGAGTGCAGGTGACAGTTTTTCGTAGCCCTGCTCAAAGCACTCGGCCAGTGTATCCTGCAAGTGGTCGCGCAGGAGATATTCGGCGTTATCTTGCGTATCGATCTGCCGCTCTATCTTGTGACGATAGCCGGTTATAGCTGCATGAAGTTCGGCATCGCTGCATTTGCCTGCCAGCGGTTCCACGGCCTCCAGCGCCTCGCGGAAAAGCCTGACCAGCTCATCCTCCAGCACCATGCCGCCTTTCAGATAGAGAAAAAGCTGCTTACGAAACTCTGTTGTTTTGGCCGCCAGTTCCTCGTCGCTTAATTTCTTGATGGCCGGCTCAAGGGCGTTGATTTTATCGACAATTGGCTGTATAGCCTTTATATCTCTTTTATTCGGATCTCCCAGCACTTTACCAAGAAGTTGCATAATGGCCTCTGCTCCTGCTAATCGGCGTTGATTCTATATCTACCATGTTGGTTATGTTCTCACATTCATATAATATACGGCTCAATTATACCATAGTTGAGGGAGTCCTGGGGATAATCTGGAACATGAGTGGCAGGACTCTCAACGGCTCCGCCCTGCTCGAAAAGAGGGAGGGTGCGGGCGGGACTGCGTGCCGCCCCGCCTGCACCCTCCCGTGCTTACACTTCGAGCGATCCACATGTGGACCGCTCGAAGGTTGTAAGCACGGGAAAGTCCTGTCAGGAAGGCGCCCACCGGAAGGAAAGATGGGACTGCTCAGAGGCGCATCGCCCCTGGCAGCAGGAAGTAATAGAGGAGACCGACGAGGATGAGCCATGCCAGCAGGACCAGTGTCCATCCCATGTTATGGCGAATGACCTGGCCCTCATTGCGCACAAAACGCGTGGTAGAGACGCCCACGCTCGCCGTCTGTGGCGCCACCGGCTTGCCAACCTCGGCCCCCACCGAGTTCAGCGAGGGCAGTATCAGCACGGGGAAGCCGAGCAGCCTGCCCACCTGAACCTGAACCAGACCAAACAGGCTGTTGGTGGAGGTATTGCTGCCAGAGAGTGCAACGCCGATCCAGCCAAGAATGGGAGCGAGCAGAATGAAGGCGGGACCTACTTTCGAGAAGCCATAGGCCAGCGATGTCGCCATACCCGAATAGTTGAAGACGAACGCCAGACCAAAGATGAAGACCCCAACCAGCAGCGCGCCCCACATCTGGTGGAAGGTGTCGCGGAATACCTGTCCCAGCACTGCACCGCTCGGACGGATAAAGATGAGCATGATTAACCAGGAGACCAGGATGGAGGTGCCAGCAATGAAGGGCGTGAACGAAAAGGCAGCGGAGGCCAGCTTATGGCTGATGGTAGGAGGTTGAGCGGCCGATATCGCGAATTTCGCCAGGATGACCTTCGGTAGAGGAGACCAGGGGCCGGTCCACAGCACGACCACCACGATCAGGATCAGGAACGGGAGCAGGGATTCAAAGACCGAATGCCGGGGAAGAGGATTCTCGCGCTCTCCGGGGCCTTCTCCGCTGCCTCCTCCGCCTCCAACCGCCGCCCCGGCTCCAACGGGAGTTCCGCTCTCAACGGCGGTCAGCGTGCTGGCGGCCATGCGCGCCTTCTGCTCCTCTTCGCTCAATTCTACGCCCCCATAGCCCAGCACCACCTTCGGACGCCAGACCCGCAGCAGCAGGAGCAGCGCGCCAAACGAGACCAGCGCGCCAATGATATCGGGGAGATAGGGACCCAGAAATTGTGAGGTCGGAAACTGGCCCAGAATGTAGGCCAGCGATCCCACCAGCGCCAGCGGCCAGCCCTCGCGAAATCCCCTGCGACCAGCTACCAGATAGATGAGCACCCAGGGAGGCAGCAGCGCCAGGATAGCCACAATTTTTCCCACCGAAGCCGATAGCGCTAACAACGGCAGCCCGGTTACTGCTGCCAGCGCAATAATTGGCGCTCCGAGCGCACCATATGAGACGGGGGCATTGTTGGCTATGGCCGCTACGCGGATCGCGTCGAGTTCGATGACGCCCAGCGCGACCAGGATGGGAGCGATTACGGCCCAGGGGTAGCCGAAGCCGACCAGCCCTTCAAGCAGTGCACCCAGCGACCAGGCCAGCAGAATCGCCTGGACGCGCACATCGGCAGTAGCCTGCTCGATCAACCAGTTTTTGAAGGTTTCAAAGAGACCTGTCAGCTTCAACGTGTTGAAAATAACCAGGCCCCAGAAGGTGATCCAGTCCACCGCCCAGATGCCGTTGGCGCTACCAATGAGGTAGGCCGTGATGCCATTGCTCACTGGCATGCGCCACAATGCAATAGCGACGATCAGGGTGATGATGGAGCCGATCAGGGTGGCGAGCCAGGCGGTGATGCGGAAGACCGCGAGCATCACCAGCAGCGCGATGATTGGTATGAGGGCAGCCAGTACAGTCAGACCAAGATTCCCAAGTGGATTAAGTACTTGTTGGAACATCAGGTTCCTCCTCGTTTTTGTGTCTGTGACAACAAAGGCGCCTTCCTTCTGCTATTTTACC
>DATGLE010000077.1:0-11468 GCA_035294325.1 Ktedonobacteraceae bacterium
TCCTCTGTAGCCGCCGTACTCCTCTTGCGACTCCTGCTGCTCCTGCGGCGATTCCTGCCGCTGTGCCTGCTCGCGCGGATCGATATTGATTGGACGGGGTTCGTAGGTTGTTTGTTGTTCGGCGTCCGCGAACATGCCTTCCTGGTTGCTCATGACCCTTCCTTAATTTAATTTATATCGAACAGTCCGCTTCGCTCTACTCATGCTGCCTGGTATTGTAATTGTAAAGAATCTTTCAAATCTGTCTACGATGGCCCGTTACAAGGGTTGCAGTGCTGAGGCAGGAGACAGCCAGGGCGGGGGGCAGGACGGCCAGGGCAGGGGCAGGGCAACCGCGAGGGCTGCCCCTACAGGACGATGAGCGCTTCTGCGCGTAGGGGCAGCGTTCGCTTGCCCCGGCCCGGCGGCGCCACCGGGAATCACCGCGAACGTTAACGCCTATGGGGTCGGATTATGAAATGTACCGACCAGGATCGCTAACGGAACCGCGTGTGTGTGGATGGGTGGACGTGGGCCGCCACCAGGGCGGCTCATGAAAACGTTCCATTGCCCATTTTGTTTGTTAATTTTCATTATCCGGCCCCTACGGTTGGGTTGCTGCGTTATCTCGGGGGCTGCGCGGAGGGGACGGCGGCGGTGAAGATCTGCTGCGAGCCGGTGCGTGTATCGTTCCAGAAGGGGTGCGCGAAAGAATTATCCGCCGCGAGGCCCTGATAGTCACCGATGAACTTGAGGCCGTTGGCATCGGTGGGAGCGTCAATCGCCGGATCCCAGTTTTGCGTGGTCACGCGCACGTTGGGCAGGAACGAGGCGGCGTGGTCGATGGACTGCGCCAGGTAGACATCGATAAGCTTATGCTGCTGGTCGCGGCGCGTGTCGAAGAAGGAGACGCTGACCACGCCATCGGGCGCGACGGCCAGTTGTGGCTGGAACTGCTGCGCGCCGTTCTTCATGGCATCGTCGTTGACGCGCAGCGGCGCCGACCAGGTGCGTCCCCCGTCCTTTGAGGTGGTGAGCAGAACGTCGGCGTCGCCATAGCGCCTGTCGGCCCAGGCGAGATAAAGCTGCCCCGTGCGCGGATCGCGCGCGAAGGCCGGCAGCGAGGCGACGCGATATTTTTCGGGTGGGAAGGTCCCGATCACGTCGTGAATGTGCGCGGCCAGCGCCGGCGGCGTCCACGTCTTCCCGCCGTCCGCCGATGTTACTACGAGCAGCAAGCTGGCATTGGAGCGGCGGACCAGCGGATCCTCATAGATAAAAGCGACGGCAATGTTCCCGTTCGGCTCGACGACGGGTGTAGCGCCGAGCGCTTCATCGCAGGCCGTCGAACCCGGCGGGCGCCCGCGCACGGCGAAGGTGCAGAAAGGGGCGTGACCCTCGATAAGCTGCGGCGGCGAGAAGGTCCTGCCCTGGTCAGTCGAGCGCGAGAAGGCCAGTTCTTGCTGGCAGTAGCCCGCGCCGCCGCAGGAGGCGCCGTGATCGTAGGACCAGACGACGTAGAGCGTGCCCGTCCGCTGGTCGGCGGTGATCCAGGGCTTGTCGCTGAAGATGCGCCCCGTCGTATCGTTGAAAACCATGACCGGCGCCTCGAAGGTCCTTCCGCCATCCCTTGAGGTCCAGACGGCGATGCCGGAACTGCTGGAGGTCGCCGAGGCAGCGGTGACGGCTGCTGCGTAGACGAGATGCTGCGCCCCGAAGGCGAAGCTGGGATCGGAGGTCAGCGTGGAGGATGGGAAGCCGGGGAGCAGGCCGCCATCGCGCCAGGTGCAGCCGCCGTCGAAGGAGACGAAGTAGCCGAGCTGGAAGCGGTAATGCGCAGGGCTGGTGAAGAATTTGGATCCACCGACGAGGTGCAGCGGGTTCTGCGGATCTTCGACCAGCATTGTTTCGCTGTGCGCCAGGTAGCTATCGTGGCTTACCTGGATGTTGACATAGGGCGCCTGCGGGTGGGCGCCGAGCCGCACGCAGGCGCCGCCCCCGTTCAAGCTATAAGGATCGACGGGCTGTGTCCTCCCCGGCGGGCCAGCCTGTTGATCGCAGCCAGCCAGCGTCAGGCTCACTATGCATAGCAGCGCAACAAAGATCGCCCATTTCTCGCGGCCAGACATATCGATGGCTCCTTATTCACACTCGCTGGCCTCGCGCCTGCACCGCTCGCCGGACAGGAGATGTTGTGTGGCACAGCGCAGCCACGCGAAGGCTGAGAATCAGACACCCCAGAATCTATTACGTGAGTAATGTAACGGCATATCACGTAGAAATGAAGAGGTGAGATATGATAAAATGCTATGCTAAACTGATAGCGTAAGAAAACTCTGAAGCAGCAAAAGTGAGACCATGATACGCTTAAAGGTCCGGGAGATTGCGGAACAGAAGGATATCAGCATGACCAGGCTTTCGCGGATAGCCGACGTAAACTACAAAACTGTGCGCGCAATCTTCCAGGATCCGTACCGCGATGTAGCTTACAGCACACTCGTCAAGCTCGCCGAGGCCCTTGAAGTGAAAGTTGATGACCTTGTGGAAATCGTACCCGACGAACAATAGATGATTGTTACCGGTCAGATCCCGGCACGTCATTCCTTCGTTTCTCAGGGGAGAGCTTCTGAGCGCGAAGATGTTATCCGGGGCGCGGGAATATCATCCTGAGCGCGGCGAAGGAGCTGCCCTGAGAGCGCCAGAGGGCATGCTGGCGGCGAGAGCCTTCCTGGCCCTCCTGGCCTGCCGGGGCAAGATAGATTCGCTGCCGCTTCGCGCAGCCAGATCCTTCGCTTGCGCTCAGGATGACAGGATTACGCTCAGGATGACAGGGACCAATATGAGGAAGGAGACCCTACATATGTCAACCGATCCTTCGGAGCAGAATAGCTATATCATCGATGCCGAAGATCCGGCGGAGATGGCCCGCCTGATCCAGTTTGACCGTGTGACGACGAAGGCGATGGGCGGCCCTCTGGCCGAGCAGCCGGAGGCCACACTCGCGCAGTTGCGCAACGTGCTTGACCTGGGCTGCGGCCCCGGAAGCTGGGTACTGGACGTGGCTTTCGCCCTGCCGGATTGTGAGGTGGCAGGCGTCGATATCAGCCGGACGATGATTAATTACGCCAACGCCAGGGCGCGCTCGCAGAAACTCACCAACGCTTCCTTTGGCGTCATGGATGTTACGCAGCCGCTCGACTTCGCCGATAACTCCTTTGATCTCGTCAATGCGCGTTTCCTCATCAACGTCTTCCATAAAGATCACTGGCCCATGCTCATGAAAGAGTGTGTACGTATCCTGCGCCCTGGCGGCATTCTGCGCTGGACGGAGACCGATAGATTCGGCCTGAGCAACAGTCCCGCCGGCGAGCGCTTGATGGCCCTGGCGCTGGAGGCCGAGTGGCGCGCCGGTTATACCTTCTCGCCCGATGGCCGCTCCAACGGCATTACGCCCATGCTGGGGCTGCTCATGCGCAATGCTGGCATTGTCAATATCCAGCAGAAGCCGCACCTGCTCGATTACTCCGCTGGAACGGAAGCCTGGCAGGATATGTACGATAATGCCAGGGTGGGCGCGGCATTGATGCGCCCCTTCCTCACGAAACTGGGGGTTATCAGCGAAGCCGAATTCGATCAGTTGTATCAGCAGGCGATGACCGAGATGCAGGCGCCCGACTTCCGTGGCCTCTGGTATTACATGACGGCCTGGGGCAACAAACCTTAACAGGCAGGAACGAAGGTGCAGGAGCGCTCCTGCACCTTCGCCTGCTTCCTTACCACGAGATCTTGTTGCGCAGGGGATCGCGGCTGCTCTCGCGTACACCGATGACGGTGCGCGCGTAACAGAGACCGCTGAAGGTCGCGGCCTGCACGTCGATGAGCGCCCGCGCCAGCAACTCGTCGTACTCCTTCTCCGAAAGAATGCCGTTCTCCACGACGAAGCCGCGCATCTGCTGCCCCAGGTCGCACAGGTAACGCAGAAAGTCCCCCCGCTGTGCCATGCCTGCCGAGACATCGATCACCTGCGCCTGATCCTGCACAATGCGACAGCCTGAGAGCTTGAGCCAGACGCCCATCAGCGGGGTGATGCCCAGGGTGTGCCCCGGCCCGAAGGCCCGCCGCTGCCTGCGCAGAGCCGCTACCAGCGCCTCACCGAACTGCTCACAGGGATCGCTGTTGGTCAGCGGCAGTTCCAACTCCGACCAGAGCACTGTGCCTCCGCGCACACAGATGTTGACGGCGGCATGGATCAGGGGCGGCAGTTGCAGGGGCGTGATCTCCCCGCCCAGGCAGTGCAGCCGTACCAGGTTGAAGTGGCGCACGGTGAAGCCATTGAGTAGCAATTCTTCGACCTGGCGCACCAGGAAGGCGATGTTGCATAATCCTTCGGCCACCGCCACGCTCTCGGCGCGGGCAATGGCGACGGGACTGCCATCGATGCCAAGCACCCAGACGCCGGGGTACTTGCGCGCCATGGCTATCGCCCAGTTGCCTTCACGCGTGCCCACGTCGAGGATGCGTTTGAAGCCGCGACAATCGATGTCGGGGAGCCGTTCCAGGCCCAGCAGGCCGGCCAGGGATGAGTAGCGGCCGAGCAGGCGCTCGGTACGCTCCTGTTTCTGCTCCAGATAGGTACGGGCCGGCGGGCGTGTGGAGGCGGGCGAGGCCAGTTCCAGCTTTGGAGGACGCCACAGCCCTTCCTCCTGCGCCGATTTATCCACAATGGCCGCAGGGTTATCCACATTCCTCGCCCGTTTGTCCACATGAGCGTGGATATCTGCCTGTGGTCCGGGGGGGGTCTCAGGCGCCGCTTCCAGAGAGGAAACGGGCGCCGGAGGTGGAAGGCCGTCGTCATCGTTGGCCGGGACGCCTGTCTTCGGTTTGCTCATGGCCGGCTCTCCTCCCACGATGTATCGGCAGCGTTCGATACAGACGACGCAAATACGGCCCGTTCCGGCTTCTCGAAGAAGAGCGGGTAGCGCTCAATGAGCCGGCGCAGCAGGCAGAAGGCGCACACATGCCCCGAGGCCAGCGCCTCCGCAATGGCGCGGCGCCGCGCCTCCTGCCGAAAATCGATCAGCTTGCCCGCCTGTATGGTGGGCGCTTTGGCTGTGGGCGTATGGCCCACAGATGGAGATTTCATCCTTCCTTGTCCTTTCCTGAGAAGTGTCAGTTGGTACACACCCTCTCCGCATACACGTCTAATGAACAGGGGATGGCGGGGGTCAGGGCAACCCGATGTAGAGACGCCCCTTGCGGGCGTCTTTAATGGGCGTCTTTAATGGCCGCCGCCCTCCACGACGCGCACCCGCGATGACGCGCACCCACGATGGCGCACCCTCCACGACGCGCACCCGCGATGACGCGCATCGACAATGGCGCACCCTCCACGGCGCGCACCCGCGATGACGCGCACCCGCGATGGCCGCCGTTTGCAATGGCGCACCCTCCACGGCGCGCACCCGCGATGGCGCGCACCCGCGACGACGCGCACCTGCGACGACGCGCACCCGCCAGGGCCGCCGTTTGCAATGACGCGCACCCACGACGGCGCGCACCCGCGATGGCGCGCACCCGCCAGGGCCGCCGTTTGCAATGACGCGCATCCACGACGACGCGCACCTGCGACGACGCGCACCCGCGATGGCCGCCGTTTGCGATGGCGCGCACCCTCCACGACGCGCATCCACGACGACGCGCACCTGCGACGACGCGCACCCGCCAGGGCCGCCGTTTGCAATGACGCGCACCCACGACGGCGCGCACCCGCGATGGCGCGCACCCACGACGGCGCGCACCCGCGATGGCGCGCACCCTCCACGACGCGCACCCACGACGCGCACCCGCGACGACGCGCACCCGCGATGACGCGCACCCACGACGACGCGCACCCGCCAGGGCCGCCGTTTGCAATGGCGCACCCACAAGGGGCAACCCGCCCACAGGGGGCGAGACACCCACAGGGGGCGAGGCGCGGGCGCGGGGCGAGACACCCGGATGGAGACACCCGGATAGAGACACCCGCAAGGGGTGTCTCTACATTGGGTTGCCTCGCGCCACCACAACATGTAGAGACGCCCCTTGCGGGCGTCTTTACGGGCGTCTTTACGGGCGTCTTTGCGGGCGTCTTTGCGGGCGTCTTTGCGGGCGTCTTTACGGGTGTCTTTGCGGGCGTCTTTGCGGGCGTCTTTAATGGCCGTCTTTACGGGCGTCTTTAATGGCCGCCATCTTCGATGCGCTGGCCCAGGCCCGGATACCCCGCTCACACTTCTCCCCCTTTCGCTTTCCAACAAATCCTGATTCCATGCCCTTTCTCGCTCCCCCTGCTCTTCCCCTCAGGGTTCGCCGATAGAAAGTATAGCATCATATTCTCTAATTTTCAATAATTTTTTATTTAAATCACACCAAATTTATGACTAGCAAGCCAATATACAAGAAAATTGGCACAACAGTAAACTGCGCTTATGGCAGATGTCGCTGATGACGCTGGATTCAAAAATATTGTCTCGGTGAAGGTTGCAGCCGAAATGCTCGGCATTCCACCCAAAAGGCTTTATAGATACATAAAGCAAGGGGATTTGGAAGCAGAAAAGCTGAATAGAGAGTACATGATAGCGAAGGAAGATGTCCTTAATCTCGACCTCAAGAGTGCTGGACGCCCGCGCGAGAAGGTCCCACGCTGGAATCGCTATCGTGACAGTAAGCTGCTCATCACCGAGATCCATGCAACTGTGCCTGCTGGCCGGCTGGAGCAGTTCAGGGAGAAGATCGAGGCGATCCGGCGCAAGCAGAGCCACACCTTCGCGCGCTCCATCGCCCGCTATATCGTCGAGGACCGCGCCGACCAGCACAACATAACGATCTGGCTGCTCTGGAAGGATACGGAACTGCCGAGCGAGGAGCAGCGGCGGCGCGACCTCGACGCCTTCAAGAACGAGATGCGTGGCGTGCTCACCTGGGAACCGGAGGATATCAGCGAGAAGGAGGGGTTGATCTACACCTGATCGGGCGTATTTATGCGGGGCTGTCCCCATATTGCATATTTTCTTGCGCCATATGAGATGAGGATTCGCGCGGCGCTGCCGCGCAAAAAGTAGCATTGTTTGTTGCATGAGAAAATGTGCGAAGCACATTTTCTCATGCAACAAACAATGCTACACAAAGCGAACGCCGCAGGCGTGAGCGCACCGAATTTCATATGGCGGTGAAGATGGGGACTGTGAAAGCGGAGACGGAACCACCGTAGGGGCCGCCCTGGTGGCGGCCCAGGGGAGTATGCACTATGCCTGATCGCAAGGACCTCGCGGGCCGGGAAGCAGGTAACTACCGGCTCATACAACGCATTGGAAGCGGAAGCTTCGCGGAGGTGTATCTGGGCGAGCACATCTACCTGCGCAGCCCCGCCGCTATCAAGCTGCTGCATGCCGCGCTCGATCCCGCCGCAGCCGCGAACTTCCGGCGCGAGGCGCGTATCCTCCGCAAATTGCGCCATCCCAACATTATCAGCCTGCTCGATTTCGGCGTCGATGAACAGGGCCTGCCGTACCTGATTATGGACTATGCCCCCGGCGGCTCGCTGCGCTCGCGCTACCCGAAGGGAATGCGCGTGCCCCTCGATGCTATCCTCAAAGCTGTTAACGAGGCTGCCAGCGCCCTCGATTACGCCCATAACCAGGGCTTCGTGCACCGCGACATCAAGCCCGCCAACATGCTTATCGGCGAGAGCGGCGAGATCCTGGTGAGCGATTTCGGTATCGCCAGCATCGCGCCGGGCCGTGATCCGCACGCTAGCGACGATAGCCTCTGGCGGCGCAGTTTTCCCGGCGTCGCGGGCACGCCGGCCTACATGGCGCCCGAACAATTGGAGGGCCACGCCGAGCCTGCCAGCGACCAGTACGCGCTCGCCACCATCGTTTATCAATGGCTCTGCGGCGCGCTGCCCTTCGACGGCAAAAGCTGGATGGAGATCGCCGCGCGGCGCGCCAGCAGCGATCCGCCGCCGCTGCGCGACTTCAACCCCGCCATCTCAACCGAACTTGAGGACGTAGTGTTGACGGGGCTGGCCCGCAATCCGCGCCACCGCTACGCCAGCGTCCGCGCCTTCGCCGCCGCACTGATCGAGGCCGCGCAACATCCTCCGGCTGTGGACGCGCGCTTGATCGCGCCTATCGCCGGTTCGCCATCCACACCCACCATTCCTATCAATCGCGCATCCACCGCGAATCGCGCAGCCCAACAGGTTCCGCGCGTGGACGCGCGACCTGCGATGCCGGTCCCTCCGCGCGCAACGCAACATACTCCAGGCGCGGATGCGCGCTTGATCGCGCCATCTCGCCCCCCTGTAGGCGCGCAATTGATCGATCCCCCCACCGATCAAACGAAAGCCCCGCCCGCGCCCACGCTCCTCCTCGGGCGGCGCACCATCCTCGCTGGCATGGGCGCCGTCATCGTTGCCGCCGGAGCTGGCTTCGCCCTCACCCACCTGGGGCCGCGCTCGCCGGTCTTATCGCACGCCAGCGCGCAAAACCTGCGCACTCCCGGCGCTCCACACCCGACGACCACTCCCACCCCGCAGGCGCAGGGGACGACACCTGCTGCTGTCGATGTGGGCACGACGCTCTACGAGTTTCATGGACATGCAAAAAACGTACTCGCCCTGGCCTGGGGACCAAAGGGCAATCTCATCGCTTCTGGCAGCCTCGACCAGACGGTAAAGATCTGGCACGCTCTGACCGGCAGCATTGTCACCAACTATACCGGCCATACTGCTGCTGTGAATGCCGTGGCCTGGGCGCCTGACGGCAGCCTTATCGCCTCTGGTGGCGACGATAAGCAGGTGCAGATCTGGAACGCGGCAACTGGTTCGCTTATTCGCCTCTACGCGGGCCATCAGGATATTGTGAGCGCGGTAGCCTGGTCGCCCGATGGGACGCTCATCGCTTCTGGCAGCTTTGATAAAACCGTGCAGGTCTGGAACGCCTCCACAGGTGCCCTTATCCGCAGTTATACCGGGCATCAGGATGTCGTAAATACGGTAGCCTGGTCGCCCGATGGCCGGTATATCGCCTCTGGCAGCAGCGATAAAACCGTGCAGGTCTGGGAGGCCGCAACGGGCCAGCTTTTCAATACCTACACAAAACATACTGATTTCGTATCCTCCGTGCTCTGGTCTCTCGACGGCAAACGCATCGCCTCCGCTTCCGATGACAAAACCGTGCAGGTCTGGGATGCCCTTGACGGCGCCAACGGCTATACCTACCAGGGCCATAAAGGAGCAGTCTTTGTCATTGCGCTTTCGCCCGATGGCACACAGATCGCTTCCGGCAGCAGCGATAAAACCGTGCAATTATGGAATTTTGCCAACGGCGATCAGATCTATACCTACTCGCGACCTACCGGGGCCGTAAATGCCCTTGCCTGGTCTCCTGCCGGTAGGCAAATCGCGTCAGGAGGCAACGATAAGATCGTACTTGTATGGCAGTCAATGTAAAAATAATCGTTTCTTGAAAATTTTTTTGATTAACGTTTCCACTCAGGAGGTTCTTATGTCAAGCAAATTACAAAAGCGACGTAGGGGGAGCGTGATGGGGGGAATCAGCGGAGGATTAGAGACGATGGGGTTAAAGATGAAGGGGTTAGGGATGAAGGGGTTAGGGATGAAGGGGTTAGGGATGAAGGGGTTAGAGATGAAGGGGTTAGAGATGAAGGGGTTAGAGATGAAGGGGTTAGAGATGAAGGGGTTAAAGATGAAGGGGTTAGAGATGAAGGGGTTAGAGATGAAGGGGTTAGAGATGAAGGGGTTAGAGATGAAGGGGTTAAAGATGACGGGGTTAAAGATGACCGCAAGGGTCATCTCTACATTATGTTTGCGCCGTCGGCCCAAAAATGTAGAGGCGACCCTTGCGGTCATCTGGTTATTGTGCGTAATCATTCTGGCGGCCTGTAGCGGCAATGGCGGCGGCGGAGCCGTCAACGTCGCGCCGGCGAAGCCGCCCGCCAGCGGGACCGTGAGGAGCGGCGGGGGCGGGCCTGATGCCGTGGTCGACGCCAGCACGCCGGCTCCTGGCGCGAAGCTCGGCCCGCAGCCGTGTCCGGCAACGGTCAGCAGCCCCTCATATTGGGAGCCCATCGTTGGCACGCAGCCGGGCGTGAACAAAGTCGAGAGCGTAACCTGCGGCAACCTGACCGGCAGCGCCACGCTGCAAGCGCTGGTCACGGTGCGTACCAATGACGCGGCTAATACGCTGGATCTCTATGTCTACGACATGATTACCAATCCCCAACCAACACAGCTTTTCAGCCTGTCGGGTCTCTACAACGGCGACGCCAGGATCAGCCCCTACAACACCGTCATCACCGCCGAGGTGGACGTGAACTCGTCGGTCAACAAGGGGCAGCCGCCGAGCGCCTACCAGCGGGATCTGTGCCGCGAGTTCAAGTGGTCGCCGGGCGCGGGGACGCTCGTGCGCGTAGCGTTTCCCGGCATCTTCCCCGACCTCACACGCTACCAGGCCGAGGCGGATCAGCAGAGGGTGAACGGGGGGCGCGATCCGTGGAAGTTGAGCGCGGTGCAGACGGCGCAGGCGTTCGCGGCAAACTTCTTGAAGTGGCCGGCCAGTTCCCCGGCGACGATCACCAGTGGCGGCGGCGCGCACGATGCGAACGCTATTGTCACGGTGCGGGGGCCGGCTCCCGGCGGCAATAGCAGCATCGCCGTAGAGATGAGCCGCCTGGAGGGCAACACCAGTAACGGCATCTGGATCGTCACCCACGTCACCTCGCCGAATCTGACCATCAGCGCACCCGCGTACCCCGGTCCGGGCGAGCCGTTCCCGATGGTGGTTAGCCCCGTCGCAGTGTCGGGGACGGGCAATGCCTTCGAGGGCGTTGTCGGGCAGGTGAAGATCCTCGACCATACCTACACATCCATCGGGCAGGCGCAGGCGCGCGCTACAGGCACGAACGGCATGGGCAACGTCCCCTATGCGGCGAATGTCGGCTATACCTCCACATTCAAGAACGGTGTGCAGGAGGGTGTGATTATGCTGTATGCTATTAGTAATGCTGATGGATCGATTGCGGGGGCTGTCATGTTCAAGCTGCTATTGGGGTAATTGGTGACTCCGCCAGCGAGAATGTCATCCTGAGCGCCCATATGCCGGTAAGACGCGCGCATGCTGGTGAGATGCCCGCATGCCGGAGAGACGGGCGCAATCTGAGGCGGGCGCGGCGAGACGCCCGCAATCAGAGACGGGCACAATCACAGACGTGCGCGGTGAGACGCCCGCCTTCACAGACGCGCGCAATCTGAGGCGGGCGCCGGGAACGCCCGCCTTCACAGACGCCCACAATCTGAGGCGGGCACAATCACAGACGTGCGCGGAGAGACGCCCGCAAGGGGCGTCTCTACATTTTGGCGTGCGGCGCGGTTTCCGCTTTTGGCAAAATGTGGGGTATTCATTAATGTAGAGACGCCCCTTGCGGGCGTC
>DATGLE010000078.1:0-10788 GCA_035294325.1 Ktedonobacteraceae bacterium
CTTGCTACACATTACATTTTTGTCAGTGAGAATCAGGTTGTTGAGGGTGTAGAGAAGGCGTTGAAAACACTGCCCGCATGTGCAGATCTCAACCCCTAAAAATGACTACTCAATTATGTGTAGCACGGCTTCACCGCGCAAGGGTTGTACAGTGTTGTGTAGAAATGCGTGGAGCGCATTTCTACACAACACTGTACAACAGGCGAGCACCGCAGGTGCTCGCCGGAGGAGAAGCATGCGAAAATTCCTCTACGCATGTCTCCATAGTTCCACTGATTCTCTACCCCTATAAACATCTCTTTGGCACAGGTGATGTGCTATTTTCTGTGGGAAACGGTTGTACGTTGCTAGAAAATAGCAAAGGCGAGGGAAAATTATCGGGCTTATCTCCCTGCTTTAATGATCGATATGTAAGGAGGATACTATTGTGAGTGTGCTGGCAGAACGTCGCGAAGCGCAGGACTCCAGGCCCGCGCAGGAATACGATGTTGTCGTACTCGGTGCCGGTCCTTACGGCCTATCAGTGACTTCTCATCTACTGGAGCGAGGGCTGCGTGTGGCGATCTTTGGCAAACCTCTACAGCTCTGGCGCGACAATATGCCCACCGGGATGTTGCTGCGCTCGTTCTGGTGGGCCACCAACCTTTCGGATCCGCAGCATCAGTATAGTCTGGGGCAGTATTTCCATCTCCAGGGCCAGCCCGCGCTATATCCTCTGCCGATAGAGACCTTTATTGACTATGGACTCTGGTTCCAGCGGCAGGCGGTTCCCAATGTCGATGAGACCTATGTAGACCGCATCGAGCGCGAGGAGGACCACTTCTCGCTTACTCTGGCTGATGGCCGCCTGGTGCGGAGCCGTATGATGGTGATGGCGCCCGGTCTGCGCTATTATGTGTACCGTCCTTCCGAGTACAATCAGCTTCCCGCCGAACTGGTCTCGCACACGTCCCAGCATGGCTCGTTTCAGCATTTCGCTGGCAAGCGCGTGGTGGTGGTTGGTGGCGGGCAGAGCGCGCTGGAATCCGCGGCGCTGCTGCATGAGAGTGGCGCGCGGGTGGATGTTGTGACGCGCAGCGCTATTCGCTGGCTGGTTGAGGAGGACATGGACCATCGCTCGCTGCTGCGGCGTCTCAGGCATCCCAACGCGGGCATCGCTCCGGGCTGGCTCAACTGGGGACTGGAGCATATGCCCTACGCCTTCCAGCAATTGCCGCGTTCGCTGAAGGACAATCTGTTGCAGGGGCGCCTGCGCCACGGACCTGCCGGTTCGGCTTGGCTGAAGCCGCGCGTTCTGGGCAAGGTGACATTGCATGAGCGACAGCCGGCGCAGGAGATCAGGGAGAGCGATGATGGCGTTGTGCTCAAGCTCGCGCAGGATGGCCGGATCAAAGCCGATCACGTTCTGCTGGCGACGGGCTACCGTGTGAATATATGGAATTTGCCCATGCTCAGCCCGGCGCTCGTTTCGCGCATACGGACCTATCGGGATGCGCCGGTACTCAATTCCCACTTTGAGAGCAGTGTACCCGGACTCTATTTCGTGGGCATCTCCTCGGTATCGAGCTTCGGGCCGTTTTATCGTTTTGTGGTAGGGACTGCCGCTGCGGCACAGCGCGTGACGGATGCCGTGGTACGTCGACACGCGCTTGTGAGGTGAAAAAGGGGTTATACCCATGCGTAAACGACTGGGGATACTGGCAGCCGCCCTCTTCTATTATAGCGGGCTGGTGGCCCTCTCGCGCCGCCTGATGCAGCGCGGTGGGCCGCGACTGATTATCCTCAATTATCATCGCGCCAGCGGCGGAGACCTGCGCCGTCACCTGCTCTACCTGCGGCGGCACTATCGCATGCTACACTTGCAGGAAGCGCTTGAAGAGTTGTACACGCCGGAGACGGAGAGGAAGTGGCGCGCTGATCGGCGCACACCGCTTGTGCTCACCTTTGACGACGGCTATCACGATAACTACACGCATGCCTTTACACTGGCGTGCGAACTGCGTGTCCCCATCACTATCTTCCTCGTTCCAGGTTACGTGACGAGCGGGGATTATTTCTGGTGGACCGAGGCGACGCGACTGGTCCGGCGGGCAACGGTGGATGAGGTGACGCTGGATGACCGCATCTATCATCTCGCGGATCCTGGCGAGCGTGCCGCGCTGGAGCAGGTGATCGACGCGCGGCTGCGCCATGCAGCCTCGGTCTGCGAACGAGAGCAGTTCTTGAAGACGCTGCGCCAGACTCTTGCCGTTCCTTCTACGGTAACGGCGGAGGAGCAGGGAGATCTACCGCTGTCGTGGGCCGCAGTGCATAAGATGCGGGAGAGCGAATGGGTTTCCTTTGGCGCACACACGATGCATCATCCTGTGCTGGCCTATCTATCCGATCCTGCCGAGGTACGGCGCGAGGTCAGCGAATGTCGCCAGATGATGGAACGCGAACTGGGATGCCCGGTCTATACCTTCGCCTACCCTGTCGGCAGGGCCGAGCATGTCGGTGAGGAGGCGATACGCGCGGTGCGTGCGGCGGGCTATAAATGGGCGGTGACGACAATGCAAGGAGTGAATACGCCGTCCAGCGATCCCTACCTGCTGCGGCGGGTGCTGGGAGATGTCAGCCGGCACTGGCTGGTGATGGCGGCTGAAACCTCCGGCATCTGGCAGGTCTTCTCGCCGTTATGGAAAGCGGTTGTAGGAAAAGGCGAGAGCGCGTAATGGAATTTGCCGGACGGAATCGGGAATGCAGAATGTCAGGTAGGAGGCAGATTATGAATGGTTCTACTCACCATCGGGAAGCAGGCATGTCATCCTGAGCGGCAGCGAAGGATCCGAGTCACCGGACCGCAGATCCTTCGCTGCCGCTCAGGATGACATGGACCAGTACCGATACTGGCTAGAAGGGAGAGCGTGTGAGCGGTAATGCCCCGGGCGTGGCGGCCACCTACTACGCCCGGCTCGTTGATAGACGGGATGAGATGCAGCAAATTGCGATATTGCCATACGATGCTGTGGTTCTGGATGCCAGGCTGCGCCAGTCGCTGGTCGCGGTGCGCTCCCTGGGCCGGCGCGGACTGTCGGTAGCAGCGCTTGAGAACCGTGACGACGTGCCCGCCTTCGCGTCGCGCTGGTGTTGTCAGGGGATCGTCTGTCCTGCCGATGAGGGCAGCGAGACGTATCTCGCGTACCTGGAGCGTTTGCTGAACGACAGCGGCGCGCATGTGCTGATTACCTCCTCGGATGGCACCATCGCGCTGATCCGTCGCTATCGTGAGCGCCTTGACCGGCGTGTGCGCATTGCGCTGGCGCGCGAGCCTGCGCTGGCTGTGGCGGTCGATAAAGAGCGCACTCTCAAGCTGGCGCGGCAGCTGGGCCTGGGGGTTCCGCGCGGGGTGACGGTGGCTGCGATAGGGGATGTCGCGGCGGCGCTTGCAGATGTCGGGCTGCCGGCGGTGATCAAGCCTGTCGAGTCGTGGGTATGGCAGGAGCGCAGCGGCGCGCGCCTGGCATCGCGGCTGGTCACGACGCTCGACGAGGCAAAGCAGGCCGTGGAGGAATTGACGCGCGGAGGAGCAAAGGCGCTCTTCCAGCAATTCCTCCCGGGCCGGCGCGAGGCCGTCAGCTTTCTCTATGCCTGCGGCGAGATTTATGCTCGTTTCGCGCAGTGGGCGAAGCGCACAGAGCCGCCGCTGGGAGGGCAGTCGGTGCTGCGCCAGAGCATAGCCATGCCGGAAGATATTGGCTGCCAGGCCGAGCGGCTGGTGCGCGCAATCGATCTGGAGGGCTATTCAGAGATAGAATTTCGCCGCGATGGCAAGGGTATGCCTTACCTGATGGAGATTAACCCGCGACTCTCGGCCTCGGTTGAGATCGCGGTGCGTGCGGGCGTCGATTTTCCCTACCTGCTCTATCAATGGGCGCGAGGAGAAAAAATCGAGAAGGTCAGCGCGTATCGTACCGGCCTCTGGATGCGCTATCTGAAAGGGGACATCATGACCACCATCGAGGCGATTCAGCAGCGGGGACGGCCCGGAGTGGCGCCGCCGGCCAGCGCCATCGCCGATTTCTGCCTCTCTTTTCTGCGCCCGATGGGCTACGATTATGTCGACTGGCGTGATCCTGTACCGGCCATCAAGGCCACAACCGATTTTACACGCACCTGGCTGGGGGGAGCGATGAGAAAGAGAATTTCGCGCTTAACAAGGAGAAGCTCATGAGTGTTGTATCAAACGTGCAAGAGACACAACAACCCGTATCGGTCACACAGTATGATGCCGTTGTCGTGGGCGCCGGCCCGTATGGCCTTGCCACTGCCGCGCATCTGCGGGGTCGAGGATTAAATGTGGCGATCTTCGGCAAGACGCTGGAGTTGTGGCGCAATCACATGCCGGGTGGTATGTTCTTGCGCTCTCACTGGTGGGCTACTAATCTCTCCGATCCGCGCGCCAGGTATAGTTTTGAACATTTTTTCAGAGTATCGCGCTATGAAAAAGGCTATCCCGTACCCATAGAAGCTTTTATTGATTACGCGCTCTGGTTTCAAGAGCGTGCGGTTCCTGATGTCGACGAGACGTATGTGGCCTGTGTCGAGCGTAGCGATGGGCAGTTCCTGGTGACGCTGGTGGATGGTCGCAAGGTGCAGAGTCCGGTGGTAGTGATGGCGAGCGGGCTGTATTACTATGCCTATCGCCCGCAGGAGTATGACCACCTGCCCGCCGAACTGGCCTCACATTCGGTGAACCATCACGATTTCAGTCGCTTCGCCGGCAAGCAGGTGGTGGTGGTTGGCGGCGGGCAAAGCGCAGTGGAGTACACGGCGCTGCTCCACGAGGCCGGGGCTTCGGTGCGCCTGATTTCGCGCCGCCCTATTCACTGGCTGGATCCCGATAGGGCCGACGAGCGCACAATCTTTGAGCAGCTCAAGTCGCCGAATGCTGGTATTGCGCCCGGCTGGCGAAACTGGATCCTTGAATACATGCCATACCTTTTCTATCATTTCCCGCAGCCCAGGAAGGACAGGTACATGCGCAATAACTATAACGCGGCGGCCTCCGATTGGCTGCGGGATCGCGTTGTCGGCAAGGTGACGCTGCACGAAGGGCAGGCCATAAGCGCTATACAGGAGGTCGACGATGGCCTGGCCCTCTCCCTGTCGAGCGGCGAGAAGCTGAAAGCCGATCACCTCATGCTGGCGACAGGCTACCAGGTGAACGTCAAGAAGCTGCCCATGCTCCATCCATCTTTGATAGCCGAAATCCAGACCGACAGGGATATCCCGCTCTTGAGTCCTTACTTTGAGAGCAGCGTGTCCGGGCTGTACTTCGTTGGCCTGACGGCGGTACGGGCCTTCGGCCCGCTGTTCCGCTTTGTGCTAGGCAATAAGGCGGCGGCGCAGCGCGTTGCCGGAGCCGTAGCGCGCCAGGTGCGGGCCAGATCTCGCTGATTGCCCGCACCCGCGCCTGTTCCCACCTGCGCCGCGCGAATGCCCATAATATCACGCGTAAATTGTATTGGAGAGAGGTAAAGAAGGGATATGCGCGAACGGCTCCGTCTTTTGCTGGCGGCCTGTTTCTATTATAGCGGCCTGGTCGCCCTGGCGCTCTGGTGGCAGCGGCGAACTGGCCGGCGCCTGGTGATTCTCAACTACCACCGCGCCACGGGAAAGTATCTGTACCGGCAGGTGCGCTACTTGCGACGCCATTATCATATCATGCACCTGGAAGACGCGCTGCGCGAGTTTTATACGCTCCAGCAGGGGCGGCGCGAGCGGGACCGGCGTATCCCTCTGGTCCTGACCTTCGATGACGGCTACCTCGATAACTACACCTGCGGCCTGCCCCTCGCGCGCTCGCTGCACGTTCCCATCACCGTTTTTCTGATCCCGGGGTATATTGAGAGTGGCGAGTGTTTCTGGTGGCTGGCCGGATCTTACCTGGCCGCGCACGCGCCGGCGGAAAAGGTGACGCTTGAGGGCAAGGGCTACGATCTCGCGCAGGCGGAGGAACGCGAAGCGCTGGCGCAGGCTATCGATAGCCACCTGCGGAACGCGAACTCTGTGGCCGAGCGCGAGCGCTTTCTCGCGGCTGTGCAGCGGGCGCTGGACGTGGCGTTGCCCTGCCGGGCGCGGGAGGGCATAGCAGATGGCGCGCTGCCCCTGACCTGGCAGGAGGTGCGTGAGATGGAGAGCAGCGGGCTGGTCTCGTTCGGCGCGCATACCATGCATCACCCGGTGCTGAGCTATCTCGCTGATCCTGCCGAACTGCGGCGCGAGGTTGTGGAGTGCCGCAGCGTTCTCGAAGAGCGCCTCGGCCATCCCGTCTCCGCCTTCGCCTATCCCATCGGCAAGCCAGAGCACATTGGAGAGGCCGGGCTGCGCGCCGTGCGGGCGGCCGGCTATACATATGCTCTCACGACTATCGAGGCGGTCAACACTCCCCACATCGATCCTTATATGCTGTGCCGCCTGCCCGGCGATGTCAATCTTCACTGGCTGGTGATGGCCTGCGAACTGGCCGGGCTGCTGGGCATCCTGTCTCGACTGAGGAAAAAATATGGGCAAGTCTTTAGACGATAAAATCTCAACTCCGCGCAATCCCGGAGAGGTGGACGACATGGCGGCTGCGCAAGCAAGCGCCGGTCAGGAAGATCAAGGCGCCGTCACCTACGATGCGCTGGTGCTGGATGCCAACCTGCGCCAATCGCTGGTCACGGTGCGCTCGCTGGGCCGGCGTGGATTGCGCGTCGCCGCGCTGGAGACCGCTGATATCCTGAAGCGCTCGCCGTATGTGCCCACGTTCTCGTCGCGCTGGTGCCGGCGGGCGTTTATCGCGCCTGGGTACGAGCAGGATACGGAGCCTTACCTCGACTATTTGAAGCAATTGCTGGCGAGCGACGGTGCGCATGTGCTCATCACCTCCTCGGATGGGACGCTGGCCGTGTTACGCAGGCATCGCGCGGAAATCGAACGGTCCGCGCGGATTGCTCTGGCGAAGGAGACGGCGCTGGAGGCCGCGATCAACAAGGATATGACGCTGGAGATCGCGCGGCGCCTGGGCATTGGCATACCGCGAGGGGTGGTGGTGAGGGCTGCCGGAGAAGTAGCGGAGGCGGTTCGCGAGATCGGCCTGCCGGCGGTAGTCAAGCCCGCCGAATCGTGGTTGTGGGGCGAGGGCGGCCAGCCGGGCGTGCGCCTGATCTGTCAACTGGTTACGACTGCCGAGGAGGCGCGCATGGCGGTGGAAGAACTGACGCAGTATGGCGGCGCGACCATTTTTCAGCAGTTTCTTACGGGCCGGCGCGAGGCCGTCAGCCTGCTCTATGCCAATGGCGAGATCTATGCTCGTTTCGCGCAATGGGCGAAGCGCACGCAGCCGCCGCTGGGGGGAACGTCGGTCTATCGCCAGAGCATTGCCGTGCCGGAGGATGTCGGCGAGAGCGCGGAGCGCCTGGTACGAGAGATAGAACTGGAGGGCTATGCGGAGATAGAGTTCCGGCGCGATAGCGACGGTGCGCCCTACCTGATGGAGATCAACCCCCGGCTCTCGGCCTCCATCGAAGTCGCCGTGCGCGCGGGCGTGGATTTCCCCTACCTGCTCTACCAGTGGGCCAGCGGCGAGCGTATTGATCGCGTAGAGCATTACCGTACAGGCGGCTGGATGCGCTACCTGGAGGGCGATATGCTCACCACGGCGCAGGCCATTACGCGGCGTGGCAGGCCGGGCGTGACGCCGCCCGCGCAGGCTATCGCCGAGTTCGTGGGCGCTTTCTTTGTTCCCGCTGGCTACGATTATGTGGATAAGAAGGATCCCCTGCCTATGTGGACCGCCACGCGCGATTTCGCCTACCGCGCGTGGCAAAAATGGGCAAAGCGAGAAGGTACGAAGAACTGATAGATTTTGCCTGGGAAATATCCTCGTGGCGGCCCGCGCACTGTCCCCAGAAAAACCTGCCCGTGAAAACGGGGACCGGGGCGGTGGGAGACGGGATGAGAAGGGAACCGGGACGGGGAAGGGAAGACACCCGCGAGGGGTGTCTCTACATTGGCCTGGCAGGGGCCTGGGACGGAGGGGGACGCAATGGGGTGGGGGATGGGCCTTGTGCTGGCCCATGCACTTTTTTTCGTCAGGCGGGGTGATGAAATATGCGTAGACGTATTCTTATTTGCATTGCGGCCTGCTTTTACTATAGCGGCCTGGTTGCTCTCGCACGCTGGTATGCACAGCGGGGGCAGCGCCGTCTCGTCATCCTGAACTACCATCGCGCGACGGGCGGCGATCTGCGCCGGCAGTTACTCTACCTGCGCCGTCACTATCGTATCATGCATGTTGAGGCCGCGCTGGAAGATCTCTATGCCTGCCGGAAAGATCAGAGCCTCAGCGAGCGTGGGCGCCGCCTGCCCCTGGTCCTGACCTTCGACGATGGCTACCGCGACAACTATACCCACGCCTTCGCGCTGGCCCGCGAACTCCAGATCCCCCTGACGATCTATCTGGTGCCCGGATATATAGAGATAGGGAACTGTTTCTGGTGGCTCGAAGGCGAGCGGATTGCGCGGCAGGCTCAAGTACGGGATGTGGAGATTGCAGAGGATTCTCCTGTGCGTAGCGGCGCGATTGATCGCGCTATCAACGTCCCTTTGGAGCTGAACGGGCGCAATGAAGCGCGAGCCGGCGCACGAAAAGAAGTGCCAGTTCGTCCACGCCGGGAGCAGGAGCGAGCTTCTCTAGCGCGAGCGATTGACGCACGGCTGCGTCACGCTCGCTCTGTAGCCGAGCGAGAGGCATTTCTTGCCGAAGTGCGCGAGAAACTGGGGGCGTCCGAAGCAGTTCTGGACGAGGAAGCTCCGTATCTACCGCTCACATGGGAGCAGGTGCGGGAGATGGACGAGAGCGGTTGGGTTTCCTTTGGTGCCCATACCATGCATCATCCCGTCCTCTCCTACCTGGCTGATCCAGAGGAACTGCAACGCGAGGTAGCGCAGTGCCGCGTCGTACTGGAGCAGCACCTGGGCCATCCGGTGCGCTCTTTTGCCTATCCCATCGGACAGGTGCAGCATATCGGCGCCGCTGTAATTGACGCTGTGCGGCGTGCCGGCTACGATTGGGCGCTCACTACCAGCTATGGTCTCAACACGCCGCGCAACGATCCCTACCTGCTCAAGCGCATCGAGGTCGATGTCGATCAACACTGGCTGGTTGTCGCCGCGGAGACGGCTGGCCTGTGGGGCTTCTTCTCCCGCTTGCGCTGGCTGCCCTTCATACGCAAACGCTTTACCAACGCCCGGGAAGATTAGTTAACGCCCTGGGCACGTTTTCTGAGGCGACGAGCCGATCCGTAGGGGCGCTGCGAGCGGCAGCGAGCAAGCCCGTGCATTCGGGCCAAAAATCCAACCGCTCGTTTTTGGTGAGCGCTGGCGGGCTTGCTCGCTGCCGCTCGCAGCGCCCCTACGGGAAGACGACCTTCCCCTGAAAAGGGGACCGGGGTGTGAGGGGAAGACGACCTTCCCCTGAAAAGGGGACCGGGGTGTGAGGGGAAGACGACCTTCCCCTGAAAAGGGAGCCGGAGCGTGAAGGGAAGACGACCTTCCCCTGAAAAGGGGACCGGGGTGTGAGGGGAAGACGACCTTTCCCTGAAAAGGGAGCCGGAGCGTGAGGGGAAGACGACCTTCCCCTGAAAAGGGGACCGGAGCGTGAGGGGAAGACGACCTTCCCCTGAAAAGGGAGCCGGGGTGTGAGTTAAAGAATGTGTCTGATTGCCTGCACCATCGCCAGCGCATGTGACAGGTACTCGCCAGATAGAGTGTAATGTGCGCATTTTCCCGCACATCACACTCTATCCCGGGCGCGGCGGAGCCGCGCAAAGGCGCTGAGAATCACATTTACGCTAAAAAGCGATTATAAAAAAACTATAAAGAGTTACTTTAAGGGCCTGGCAATGGTTGACATTAGCCAGGCTCCTTTGTATCATGGATGCAGCCCGGCGCAATAATCCAGGGTGTCTCTATTTATGTGGGCGCGTTTCATGGGCTAGAAAGCTAGTTTGTGTTGCTCCAGACCGGTCACACAGGTTTTCCAGGACAGGGTTCGCTCGGCGACCTGGCTATTTTTATTCAGGAGATCAGACGCCTGCACGCGTTTGGTCGTCTCTCGCTGCGCAATACCGAGCACATCAGTATTGCGCACCTCTATTTTCGTGCTGGAAAGCTGGTCCATATGGTCGGGAATCGCGGCGACGTGCGCATGATCCTGGCCGACCTGCGCGAGTGGACGCAGGCTGTAGTACGCTTTGATCGTGGAGTGACATCACGCGATGCCACACTCAACGATGAGCACGAGCGCCTTTTAGATGAGACGCTGGCGTATCTCTACCAGCGCGGCCTGCTCGTGCTGCCGGGGCCGCCGCCTGTGATCGAGGGCAATCTTGTAGCCTCGCGAGAAGCAAAGCAACTCATCACTCCCTGGGAATGGCGCGTGCTGACCGAGGCCATGCGCCGCGTCTCTCTGGCCGTCGCGCGCCTGGTGGGGCAGAGCGAAGCCCTCGCTGTGCTCCAGGATATTCTTGATGATTGCTCCTCCGCCTTCCCGGCCTTCGCCAGCCTGCGCATCGCGCCAACGGGCTATCTGGAGATCGTTGATCGCTCGCAACTTGACCGCATGTCGCGCGAAGATCTGATCGAAGGCTTTGCCGCGCTCTTCGCTACCTGCCAGTATTTTTGCGCGCCCATCGTTGGCGAGCGCGAAGCCCACCTGCTTATCGTCCATGCGCTGCAAGATGTGGGACCGGCGCTGGTCAA
>DATGLE010000079.1:0-20497 GCA_035294325.1 Ktedonobacteraceae bacterium
CCTCGATGATCTGTTCCTCTTCGCTCATCTGTGGCGAGACGAGGCGATCCCTCATGATACACTCCCGCTTGAAACTGGTGTTCTACAACTCTGTTGTTTCATTATATCAGAGTTGACCACAGGAATCCAGACTCTTTTACCGGGTGTTCGCGCGGCTCTGCCGCGCAAAAAGTATAATATGTGGTGGATGTGATACGCTTCGCGCATCACATCCACCACATATTATGTAAAGCTAGCTTTAATATATAATCATGGTATAGAGTGTTTTTGAGAAAATGCGTTTCACGCATTTTCTCAAAAACACTCTATATCCCGGGTGTGGCGAAGCCACGCGGCTGCCTCGGTTGCATGTGAAGAGAGGCATCCATTAGAATAAATAAATATAAGAAGAAATTTACGAAGGAGAGCCACGCATGCCGCGTATTCCTCCTGTAGAGACGATCCAGTTTCCGCCGGACGACAGGTCTGCTTTCAGCACAATGACCACGCTGTTCCGAGTGATGGGACACCGGCCCGCTCTCATGCAGCAGAGCATGCAACTGCTGGCGACCGCGATGCGCGAGGGCAGCGTTGAGCCGAAGCTGAAAGAATTGCTCGCCGTCCGCGTCTCGCAGGTCAACCACTGCTTCTATTGAATGTCCGCTCATACTGCCCTGGCAGGGCAGTTGGGAGTCAGCGAAGAGTTGCTGGATGCGCTCTACCATATCGACGAGCACCGGCACCTGTTCACCGAGCGTGAGCTGGTGGCGCTGCGCTTTGCCGAGATTATGACCACCGGGGCGCGCGACGTGGATGAGACGCTGTGGGATGAGCTGCAAGCCTGGTTCGATGATGGTGAACTGGTAGAGATCGCAACCGTGATCGGCCTCTTCAACTTCTTCAATCGCTTCGCGGACGCTCTCCACATCGATCCACCACCGCAGCCGGGGAGATAGATACTATGCCTGATAGTGAAGAGAAACTGAAAGCGCTGCTTAACGACCTGCACGAGCTTTCGGATTACCTGCATCAACGTGGCGAACGCTCACTGAAGCTCTCGCAGCAGTTCGCGGCCAATGCCCAGAAGGACGCCAGCAATCGCGAGTTCGATCTAAACCAGGCCAGAATGCTCGATTATCAACACAGTCTGTGGCACGAGATCGGGAATCTGGTCGATAAGCTGATAAAACAGTACGAACATTAGAGGGAGGGTGCGGGAGGCTCTGCCTCCCGCACCCTCCCTCTAGTACTGTTAGAGGTTGCCGGAGCGAGCCTGGTTGTAGCGCTCGGTCAATTCGCCCTTCGTGCGAGTATACAGTTCGCGCCCCTGGGTTAGCGCCTCGTTTGCGCGTGCGCGGATCTGATCGCTGAAAGCGCCGGAGCGCAGCATTACGCCGCGCTCGCTGAGTTGAGCGCGCGTAGCCTCGCCGGATTGAGGAGCGACCAGTAATCCGACAAGGATGCCCAATCCTAATCCAACGAGCAATCCTAAAAAGAATTTCATCTCGTTTCCTTCCTTTCCCTTGTTAAAGTTAGAAATACGTCTCGATGATCTCCCACCATGCGTAGCCGCGCGCTTTTTCGCGCTCCATCGACTTGTGAAGCGCACCCGCGCGCGAAAAATCGCGCGGCTACGTACAGGAGGACATCTCGCCTCTGGTGGTTAACTTTTTGTATCCTGGCGGATGCAGCCCGCTGCCCCTCAGCGTCCGGCCTTATCCAGCAAGTCCTCCACCGTATTCAGCAAGGTTTCAAGCTCAAAGGGCTTGCGCAGCAGGTATACTCCATTATAGCGCTGCGGACTATTCGCTATCAGGTCGCTTACCTCGTCGGCTTCCAGCACTGCGGCGGTGTAGACGATCACAGGAATATCAGCGGTAACAGGATCATGCTTCAATTGCTTGAGCACATCCTGCCCGGACACGTCGCCCAACTTCAAATCGAGAATGAGAAGATCAGGCAACAGGCTCTTCGTCTTCGCAACGGCCTCCTTACCCTCCTGCAAGATAGAGACCTGATATTCTTCGTCTTCCAGAACCCTGCGCATCAGGTGCAGCAGTTCATTTCTATCATCTACAACTAGTATCCGTTTTTGCACATTCAATCGGCGCCGGTAGCCATGCCAGGCAAGCGCCGCCTCCTGAGTAACTGTTTGTGTAGCTCTTCTCCTGACGCCTGCGACGATCCAGAATATACCGGCAAGGCGCTCCGGTGGAGTATAGCAAGTAGTGTATCACGTTACAGATTGTCAAACAAGATTGTGTTTAGAGCAATAGTTTCCCGCTTCGGGGGCTGCCCCGGCCAGCCTGCTTTGTTTAACACGACCCGGCGTGTGACCCGGATGCCGCAGGCACCGCGCGGGCGTTAGCCAGAGCCGTATAGATGGGCTTCGGATGCTATCCGAAGCCCATCTATACGGCTCTGGCTAACGAACAGGTCGCCGGGGGCGGCAAATACTTCTGAAAGTTACGATCATGCGGGAAAGCCGCAGGTGTGACTTTCAGGCATGATCGTAACTATTCATTGTGGGAGCATCTTTACAGAGAAGTGGTATCAAGGATTGCGAAGTGAACTTGCGCGCATTTGCTCGGCCTGCGCCTGCGCCGCGCTGCGCGCCTGGTTGATGCTCTGCTGCGCATTGATCCCCGGTGTGTTGCCCTCCATCGCGTTGATCCCCGATGTGGTGCCCTCCATCGCGCTCTCTCCACGCTGGAGCCAGCGCTGCGCGCTCTCGCGTCCGCCAAGGCCAAAGGCCAGGCCAAAGGCCAGGGCCAGCGCGCCTACTACCGCTGTGAACAGCGTCTCAATGATCGCTGGCGCGATCTGCAACTGGTAGAGCGCCATCAGAGCCGCAAAGCCTATGATAGCGCCGCGCGCAATGTTGGCGATGATACTGGCATTGCCGAGGCGCCCGCCCGAAAGAGCGCCGCGCACAATATCAGCGACAAACGCAGCCAGCAATGTGCCCAGGAAAAGCACCAGCACCGCAACGAAGACATTGGGGATATAACTGATGATGACCTGGAGGATATTGCTGACCGTAGGCAATCCCAGTGAATTGAAAGCCGGGATCAGGAAAATCAGGAAGACGAACCAGAAGACAATCTTCCCGAGCAGCGTCGCGGCATCCATGCGCATGCCCAGGCGCTGCTCCAGGCGATTCAGGCCGATACGCTCGGCCATGCGCTCAAAGCCGATTCTTTTCAACAGGAAAGTCACTGCTTTTGCCAGCAGGGATGCGACGATCCATCCGATGAGCAGGACGAGCAGGAAGCCGACAAGCTTGGGAACAAAAGAGAATGCGAGATTCAGGGCCGAGCTTATCGAACTCCATATCGCTGCACCCAGGTTGGTAATCGTACTCATACGTGTGTTCCTTTCTGATATAAAGGGTTGGTCCCTCCGTTTAAGACAAAAATAGGTACGATTACTTTATCGGCATGGATGCTCTCTCTCCTACAGATTTGATGGCAGGCAGCTATTACTAAGTTAATTTTAAGGTTGGGCAACTTTTGTAGCATCTAAAACGTATCTATAGATGCCGGGGGATTATTGACGGCTGTCGCTGCTTGCGTTCTTGCTCGCGCTGTGGGGCGCTCGCGCGGTTCCAACGCGCCAGGGATGTATATTGTAGTGTGGAAAAGGCACTAAGCACCTTTTCCACACCATACTAAAGGCGAGCGCGGCGGGCGCGAGCAAGCGCGGGTATTGGAAGTCAGACATACCCTGCGGGAGCCTATGATTTGGAGTGGATGGAGGTAGACGCGGGGATAGCTGGCGTGTAATAATATAGAGTGAAATTATGCTGTATTGTTATACCCGGCTCTATTAAGAAACTTTCCCCGGTGGGAAGCCCTCGGCGGGGGAGAAAAAAGCCCGATGAAAGTTCAGACCAGATACATGTATCAGAATAATCCCAACGAACCCGGCTCGCGAAGGCCCCAGGGTTCCAATAACGGGGATAATGGCAATAATGGAGGGGGGCCGCGCGACAACGGTACCTCGCTTATTATCCGCATGGCGCTCCTGGTCGTCGTCGCTGTGGTAGGGTTTTATCTATTCCAGTACTTCACGCAAAGCAGTAGCAGCAGCACGACGAGCGCGAATACTCTGGAAGTGCCCTATAGCACCTTCTACCAGCAGGTCGAAGATAATAACGTGGCGACGGCGGTGATTCAGAATCAGGATGTGACCGGCAACTTCAAACATGCCATCACCGTCACCGACAGCAATGGTAACAGCAAAACCGGCACCGCGTATCATTTCACGCTGTTGCCCAACGGCGATCCCAAACTTACGCAACTGATGATCCAGCACAATGTGCAGGTCCAGGCGAAGCCGAGCAGCGATAATAATCTTCTGTTCAATATTCTCATCAACTTTCTGCCCTGGATTCTGATCATTGGCATCTTCTTCCTGATCGCACGCCGCGCTACGCAGAGCCAGCAGAACATTTTTAGCTTTGGCAAGAGCCGCGCGAAGATGGTCCTGGAGGATCGTCCAACCACGACCTTCGCCGATGTCGCGGGCGTCGATGAGGCGAAGAACGATCTGGTTGAGGTAGTAGAGTTTCTTAAGACGCCGCAGAAGTTCCAGCGGCTCGGCGGCAAGATCCCGCGCGGTGTGCTGCTGGTTGGCCCTCCCGGCACCGGTAAGACGCTGCTGGCGCGAGCCGTGGCCGGTGAGGCCAGTGTGCCCTTCTTCTCGATCAGTGGCTCAGAGTTCGTGGAAGTGCTGGTCGGTGTGGGCGCCAGCCGTGTGCGCGACCTCTTCGACCAGGCCAAGAAGGCCGCGCCCAGCATCATCTTTATCGATGAGATCGATGCGGTGGGCCGCCAGCGCGGCGCCAGCATCAACAGCAACGACGAGCGCGAGCAGACGCTCAACCAGTTGCTCGTCGAGATGGACGGCTTCGATGCGCGGCAGGCGGTAGTGGTGATCGCCGCGACCAACCGGCCCGACGGTCTTGACAAGGCGCTGCTGCGTCCAGGCCGCTTCGACCGCCGTGTGACGGTGGATCGTCCCGACTGGAATGGCCGCCTGGCGATCCTCAAAATTCATACGCGCGACGTGCCGCTGGCAAAAGATGTTGACCTGATTACCATCGCGCGCGCTACACCGGGCATGGTCGGCGCGGACCTGGCGAACCTGGTGAACGAGGCGGCTCTGCTGGCCGCGCGCCGCAACCTGGATGCCGTTACCCAGGTCTGCTTCGATGAGGCGCTGGATAAAATTCTGCTCGGTGCGGAGCGCCCGCTGATCCTGAGCGACGAGGACTTGAACGTCATCGCCTATCATGAAGGCGGCCACGCGCTGACCGGCCTGCTTACCGAACATGTCGATCCCGTGACCAAAGTCACGATTGTGCCACGCGGTCAGGCGCTGGGCGTCACGCAGTATACGCCGCTTGATGATCGCTACAACTACTCGAAGGATTACCTGGAGGCGCAACTGGTTACAGCTCTGGGTGGACGCGCCGCCGAGGAGGTCGCGATTGGCCGCATCACTACGGGAGCGGAGAATGATCTCCAGCGCGTTACCGCCATTGCGCGCCAGATGGTTACGCATTGGGGTATGAGCGAACGCCTCGGCACCATCATCTACGGTGATAACGACGATCCTTTCGCGGGCACCGCGCTTGCCGGTAAAACGCGCGAGTATAGCGAGAAGACGGCCAGTATTATCGATGAAGAGGTCAACCGCATTGTAACCTGGGCACATCAGCGCGCCGTGAGCCTGCTGTCCGAGCACCGTGAGACGCTGGATCGCATCGCCAGAGCTTTGCGCCTGCATGAGACCATCGATGCCAGGCAGTTGCGCGAGATCATGATTGAGACCGGCGCAATCAATGCCGCCCCTGCATCCTATCGTGGATAAATAAAGAATAGAAGAGGTACAGGCGGGCTTTGCCCGCCTGTACCTCTTCTATTCTTTATTTATCCACCTGTTAACTGCTGGATCGTGTCCAGCAATACCTCCTGGGGACAGGGCTTGGTAAGATAGGCGTGCGCGCCCAGGTCGAGCGCCCTCTGTAGATGCTTTTCCGATGAGCGTGAAGTAAGCATAATAATCTTCACGCCGGCCAGTTCTGGATAGAGGCGCATCAGTCCCAGCACATCATAGCCGTTCAGATTGGGCATCTCTATATCCAGCAGGAACACGTCGGGCGTAAGCTGCATCAGTTGTTCCATTGCTTCCATCCCGTCGCGCGCCTCCATCACTTCATAGTTGGCATGTTCAAGAACTTGCAGCAGCGACTGCCGGAGGTACACCGAATCATCGGCCACCAGGATACGCAGGCGCCGGAGTTGCTGCACCTGCGCAGGCGCAGGTTGTGGCATTATCGCCGTCGTATGCTGTTGTAGCACGGCGTAATGCCTGATAAGAGCTGGCAGATCAATCATCAGCAGCACCCGGCCCCGGCCATCGATAGCGGCTCCCGTAATGCCAGGACGCTGTAAGTGAGCCGCCAGCGGCTTGACCACCAGTTCGACCTCGCCCACGACCTCATCTACTGCTATGCCAACGGTTGTGCGGGAACCATCCTGCAACAGGATCAGGATGGGCTGAACCCTGGCGGCGGAGGTTAAGATTCTGGGGAAACCGAGCAGGTCGTTAAGCTGGTAGTGTATATCGATCTTTTCCTGCTTGCCCTCTCCTATGCGCTGCACCTGCGAAAATGGCACGATCACCTGCTCGCTGCCAACGCGCACAAGCAGGCAGTGCACCGCTCCATGTGCGCGGGGGAAGCGCATATGAAAGCTCACGCCGCCGCTGGCGTTGCGTTGTAACGAAATGGTGCCGTGCAGGCGCCCGATAGCTTCTCGTACCTCTTCCAGCGCCCCGCCCTGAATGGTCATGGAGAAACCTATCTCAATAGCAATCTCGCTGCCAAGCTCGCGCGCGATCAACCAGATGCGATAAGGCTCGCCCTTTCCCGCTGGCTGGCTCTCTATCAGGGTATCGCCGGTGCATGTGCGCAGCAGTTGTGAGAGAGGGTCGGTCAGCGCCTCCAGAATATCCTGATCGATCTCGATGCTCTCGCCCGTCGTCTCAAAGCGAACCTCCTGTTCCTGCGCCATCGCACTCCTCTTCACCTCCTGTTGCAGGCGCAGGAAGAGGATCCTCAGCGGAGCCAGGCGCAGCAGGAGTGTATCGCTGCGCAAAATAGCAGCGTGGGCCATGCATCCCTGTAGCACCATGTGAAAGTGTGCGAAGGCGGAGCGCACATGAGAAGAAGCCGTGGTCACGTCTGCGATAGCTTCGTTCAGCGAGCGCAGCAAGATGTCTTTCTCGGTGTAACGCTCCATATCCAGTTCATCCCAATGCTCCAGATCTGTCGTCCTGGCGAGACGCGTGCGCAGCCTGCTCTGACGCGTAGGGGTGGTATCGCTATGTTGCGCGGCCTCGCTGAGAATGCGAGCGATCAGCGATGAAGTCGGGTGCGTGTCCAGCGCGTGAAGAGGCTGCACCGGTGTGAGAAGCGTGGAGAGCGTTGGCGCTAATTGTTGCAGGCGCGCCTGGGCCATGTGCAATTCTTGCAGCGCGCCCTCCACCTGAGAGAGCGCGCTCTCCAGTTCCGTGCGCTGCTCGGCCAGCTGCTCGGCGTGAAGCGCGAGATGTTCCATGCGTTGTGCATCGACGCGAATGAAGGAGGCGGCCGGGGCATACCACGCCGCCTTTGTCTCCGAGGAGTCACTGGCCGGGGAACGCGTGGCGGCATCATTCTGACCAGGCGCCGAAGCACTGCCTACGCCGAGCAATTCTGAGAGAGCTGAGGGCTGTTGCTGATCGGCGGCGAAGCTGCTCAGTTCATTTTCGAAGGCTTTGAGTGCAGCGTCGCTCTCCTGCCTGTCGGCTACCAGGCCGCTCAGCGTTGTTTGCAAAGCGGAGACCGCTCGTGTCAGCGTGTGCACGCCCACGGAAGGAAAGATCGCACCCTGCATGATCTGCTCGCAGATCTCCTCGACGTGCTGCCCCAGGGTAGCCAGAGCGTGGCACTCCATCGCCCCGGCGGTGCCGCGAATCTTATGGGCGGCACGTTTCAAAGTGACGAAACGCGCCGGATCGATATGATCGTCGAGTTCCAACTGGTTCAGCACACGCTGCATCCTGGCGATATCTTCATCAACCTCGCTGACGAAAAGAGCGAACATCTCCTCCACTGTGACCTCGGCGCTCTGCTGCGCGCCGGGCGTTTCCTCGCTCTGTGCGGGCGGCTCGGAGGACGTGGCAGGCCCGATCTCCCAATCTTCCATCGCCTCAAAGGCGCGCAGCACAGCGAGATCCTCGGGAGAGAGCGCGTTCTCATCGAAGGGAGGCACTGAATCACTCATAGGGCATATCTATTCTGATCTCTCGCATCGCTTCGCTCAGCATAACGGGCATATTCAATACCAGAGCGTCAACATGCTCGCTGTAGCCATGCTGTCCATCATAGATACCCTTGATGGCCTTCATGCGCAGTGAAGTGTTGTGCGCCGCCGGCTCCCGCAAAGCCAGGGAGGCTATATCCAGGGTAATCGTTGACGCAACCGATGATACCAGCAGGCCGAGAGTAACATTCTGGTCGCCCGCGATGAGCAGTATGCCATCAAGGCGGTCAGCGAGCGGCAGGGCGTTCTTATCCAGCAGGAAAGCTTCCAGGTCGATCACCGCTATCATCTCGCCTCGCCAGGCTGTGATACCGAGCATCCATCGCGGACTGGCTGGCAGGCGCGTGAACTGGTAGGGGGGAGATACCACTTCGTGCAGATGGGCCAGAGAGAGCATACATGGTCCCTGCCGCAGTCCACAGACCAGATAATTGTCGGTGCGGGCAGGAGCAACCGGAACTGTCCCTGCCGCTTCAGCAGCAAGTTTCCAGAACTCGTCATCGCTCAGATGCTCAAGAAAGTGTGCATATGAGGCGTTTAAAGATGCAGGATCCGGGTGCTCGATCATCGTGGTCAGCTTTCTTTTATCGCGTAGGGTAGTGGGCAGGATCGATACCGTATCCCTGGCCCGCCGTTGGGCTGCCCAGATAGGATTCGATCACGGAGATGATCTCCTGCGTCTTAAAGGGCTTGGCGATATAGTCTCTCGCCCCGGCCAGGCGTCCTTTGAGGCGATCTATTACGCCGTCGCGTCGTGAGAGCATCACGATCACCGTATTGCCAAACTGCGGTTTGCTTTTGAGGCGGCGGGCGACTTCGTAACCGTCCATCTTAGGGAGACCAATATCAAGCAGCACAAGGTCAGGCACACGCGACTGCGGCTCTGTGAGCCAGCGCATAGCCTCAACGCCGTCATTGAACCCGTTGACTTCAAAACCTTCGCGCCGCAGGCACGTCTCGACGATCTTACGTACCGTGGCCGAGTCGTCAATAACCATGACAAATTTGCTCATTCTTGTGTCCTTTTTTCTGATCCACTCTACCATCCAATTGTAGCCAGCGTCTTTCTTATTATGCAAGGCCCTGGCCTTCCACAATACCATGCATGCATTAAGAAGATCCCGGCAAGGTCCTCCGTCCCGGCAGGGAATAATACGATCTACAAAGATCAAATAACCCACACAGATGAGCTACCAACAGAGAATGTTACCATATAGAATACCAGGCTGCAACCTGAAAGCAATCAAATAGTCTTGATTGCTATTGATGGGTCTGTGTAGCAAGGGGTAGAGTGAAAGTAAAAGTGCTGCCCTGATCGATAGCACTCTCCGCCGTAATACGGCCTCCATGCGCCTCCACGATATGCCGTGCAATCGCCAGGCCCAGGCCGGTGCCGCCGCCGCCCGGCCCGATAAAATTTCTTTTAGCGCGAGCGCGATCAACTTTGTAGAAGCGCTCGAATATACGCGCCAGATCCTCCTGTCCGATGCCCACGCCTGTATCGCGGACGTAGAAACGCTGGAAACGCTGGTCTGGTTGGAGCGCCGTGCCTATGATAATCATACCGCCCGAAGGGGTAAACTTGATCGCGTTATGCACCAGGTTGACGAGGACATGTGTAATCAGCTTGCTATCGGCGGCCACCAGCGTCGTGCCCTGCTCGATGGCGGTTCCGAGTCGCACGCGCTGGCGCTGCGCCAGTGGCAGCATGCGAGCCATCACTTCGCGCACGAGCTTTTCCGCCTCTATCGGTTCAATCGACATTGGCATCTGGCCCGACTCGATGCGCGACAGTTCGAGCAGGTCTGTCACCAGGCCAGAGAGGTACTGCAATTCTGCTTCGATCTTCTCCACGAACTCCTGCGCCTTATCCGGGTCGGTATCGATAGCCTCCTCCAGCGTCTCGGTAAGGAGGCGTACCGAAGTGAGCGGGGTGCGCAACTCATGCGAGATATTCGCGATGAAGTCGCGCTGCACGCGTTCCAGGCGCCGCAACTCGCCCATATCCTCGATCACCACGACGAAAAGGCGCTCCTCCTGTTGAGGCGTCTGACTGCTCGCCGTGCGCTGCTTCTTACGACCTGCCAGGACAAGTGGAGCAACCGAAACCCTCCAGGCTCTGTTACCTTCATCACACTGCCCTTTGCGGGGAGCGTCCAGGCGAATGCTCTCCTCGGCAAGCCGGGTCAGGGAGGGAGCATGGACAACCTGATCGAGCGTGCTATCTGCGGGCAGAGTTGTTAATGAGCAGAGGCGGAGGGCTGGCTCATTGGCATAGCGGATGGATAGTGAGCCATCGATTACAAATACGGGCACAGGAAGCGCTTCCAGCAGCCCCGTAAACATCTGCTGTGATTGTGCTATGTTCCTGGTCGAAAGGGGACCGCTCTTCCTATTCACCGACAATAAACACGAGCATGAGGGGCGCGCCAATCAGCAGCATCGCCAGTATCGGGCTGTACCAGCTCGTTCCTAACCAGGTAAGATTGATATGAGCTGCATAGGGTATGTTCAAAATCGCAAGGAGTGCCAGTGCTGCTCCTATGAAGAAAGAACCGACAAATGCCAGGATCAGGGCTTCCATCGGCTTTTTTATGCTGCGTATTCCTCTTGCCATAAGATTTCCCATGATGGAGAGGACAAGCATTGCAGCGAGAAGGAAAAGGATACTGGCTATCCCCGCGCCGGCTCCATTTGTGAAAACGGTAATAAATGGGAATGTGATAGCGCCGGCAAGGGACAGGAGAAAGAGTAATGCAATGGCGACAACGGCTTTTAAGGCTACAGCTCCGAAATTCATGCTGCCCCCCTCATTGGTTTTTTGTGCACTGCTCAGGAATCAACAGGTTACAGCGAAAACACTTAATAGAAGTATACAACACCTGCCTGGGAAACCTCCTGATCTCGTGTACTCTGCCGAGCCAGGTGTTTGTATTCCTGGCTCGTGCAGGTAAAATAGTAGCATATTAATGTTCAGAAAGGAAGTAGGCTTGCATTACGTTTAAAAAATCGCCCAGGAACGGATTCCTGAGCGTCTGTGGCTCCTCTCTCTTCTGCGGTTGTGCCCGGTACTCCAGGGCAACGCCGGTCTGGAGTGCTGGTGATATCAAATCCGTGTAGAGAGTGATTATTTCCGGGGACACCCCGCCACCCCGCCAGGAGGGCCGCCGCCCTCCTGGTCCTCCCGCTGTGGGCACTTTTCAATCGGATGGGATATGGCTATAGTGTTTTTACGACGCAGCATCCTCTTGCAGATATCCCGAAATGTTGCCCAGGTCATCGTACACTTTGAGGACGCTGTTGATATCTGGCACAACGGATCCGTTGACCACGAGATCGAAGACGTGGAATTGACCAGGCTCCGCCTCCAGATAGCCCGCCACCGCTACATCCAGCGCGATGCGATCATTGAGCAAATCGGGCAGGGCAACGGTTCCGGTCTTGGCAAAGACCTTTCCCTTCGCCGGGCAGTTCGTGCAGGATCCTGAAAGACCGCCCGTCTCGCCCAGGATAGGAAGCAGGTGGCGGAAGGCTGCCGCCTCAGGTTGTTTGAGCCAGTAGCTCAGCAACCCGATCACTGCTTCTGGCGTGAAGCGGTCCACGGGATTGCCACCCCTGCCATCTGCCAGGGCCACCTGATCGCGATGCACATGAATCCGGTCCAGGAAAGACGCCATCACCGCAAAGCCAGCACTGCAATTTGTGCTGCCAGCCTTGACTGCCATCAAGCAGAGCGTCAGGTTCGCACCATAATTGTGGCTGACCTTAAAAATTAATCTGGCATATTCCTGGAAAGGCGGCGATACATATGCCGCTACTCGTGGATCACCCTGGTAGGAGCCATTCTTTGGCAGTTTGGAGACAGGATTGGGGCCGGTAGCGGCGGCACTGACGGATATCCCTGCCCGGTCCAGCGCCTCAATCAGTGCTGTGCGCGCGAAGGAGGCTGCATCCAGCACCGGAGCGACGCGTACCTGCTGACCCGCATCGGCTGCAATTGTACCACTGACCAGAATGCGTCCATCGGAGAAGGTTTGAACTTGCAGTGCTGTCGGCTGGCCTGCCGCCACCGTCTTCACCTGCACATCCAGGTGATAGGGGGCGACGTGCGGCCTCCAGGTGACGGATTTCGGGCCTCCTCCGACGGGACCGGGGGTGAGCATGATGTCAATGAGGTTATCATTGATCGTGATCGGGACTGGCACCGGATCGAGTTCTGGATCGGGCTGGAAAAGCCTGGCATCGATAACGACATCGCCGTTCACATGGGTAATGCCCGAGGCACGTACCTGCTGGGCCAGTTGATTGAGTCCGGCCAGTGGATCTTCTGGTGTAAGTGTCGCCCCTGGCACGTCATTGGCATAGGTATGGTCAACGTTGGTGAAATCGACGGTGCCGTCAGGTCTGGTACGCCCGCCCATAGTCAGATCTCCCTGAGCGACCAGCACAAGATTGCCGTTGAGCGTACCGCCAGCCATGTTCCCCAATGCGTAGACCGGCGTGGTAAACTGATGATGAAAGCCCAGGTCATCGAGCGCCGCTGAGACCGGGAAGAGCTTCGTCACCGATCCTTGCACGAAAAAGCGGCCGGCAGGTGCCAGCGAGTGGACGACCTGCCCCGTCGCAGGATCGATTTCAAGCAGCCCCCACTCGCCATATCGGTGAAAAGCTTCGTCCATGATATTAACAATCCTGGGATCAAGTCCTCCTCCATCGCTCGTATCGGTGGCGTGAAAGGATGCCGCGAGCACCGGAGTACTTGCTGTGAATATGGGTGTGCTTCCTGAAGAGGAGGTGCAGGCAGCAGCGACAAGGCAGATAAGCTGAAGGAGTACGACCACAAAACGACTTCCGGGGTGAATGGTGAGCGCTTTCATACGAGTTCCTCTTTGTGTTTTTGGTCCCTACCCGACTCTAAGCCTGGTGAATCTGCCATCTATGGAGTCGTGTCACCGGCATGCCACCAGGAATCTTGGCGCCAGGAGTGTCCGCAGTTGCTGGTCTCATGAGACCTGTTTCAAAGTGCCTCTATAGCTAGTATAACGGGTCTATAAATGGAAGAGTTGACGATCATCCAGTGGAGCATCTCTGTACGTGAAAAGTGGTTTTCCGCCAGATTGAAACAATGTATCTATGCCGATAATCACAATCATTGCGCAACAAAAAAGCGCCCAGGAAGTTACTTCCTGGGCGGCTCTAGCTCCTCGAGCAGGATTCGAACCTGCAACCTAGCGGTTAACAGCCGCCCGCTCTACCGTTGAGCTATCGAGGAAAGGGGTATCACCAACGGACAGTCCGCAGTATATACTAACTGCGGCCATTCGTCAAGCCCCTGTAGCCAGAAAATTCCCTCGCCATTGTTGATGCTCTTGCATTGCTGCCTGCTATACCATTCTCGCCTGCGCGGCCTCCTCCAGACCGAGCGCCCTGATCGCATTCTCGCGCAGGACGAACTTCTGGACCTTGCCGCTGGCCGTCATCGGGTAAGCGTCGACGAACTGGAAGTAGCGCGGGATCTTCTGGTGGCTGATGCGGCCTGTGCAGAAGGCGCGCAGTTCTTCCTCGTCGAGTTGCTCGCCCTCTTTGGGCCGCACCACGGCCAGCAGTTCCTCGCCGAAGAACCTGTCGGGCACGCCCACCACATACGCGTCGGCGACTTTAGGGTGACGCACCAGGAACTCCTCGATCTCGCGGGGGAAAATATTCTCGCCGCCGCGAATCACCATCTCTTTGAGGCGGCCAACGATATTGACATAGCCGTGGGCGTCCATCGTCGCCAGGTCGCCCGTATGCAGCCAGCCCTCGCTATCAATCGCTTCCGCCGTCTTATCCGGCATCTTATAGTAGCCCAGCATCACGAGGTAGCCGCGGCAGCATAGTTCGCCACGCTCCCCGCAGGGGACCACTTTGCCCGTAGCGGGGTTGATGATCTTCGTCTCGACGTGTGGCAGCGGGACACCTACGGTGGCGGACTTCAACTCGAACGTATCGCCGGGGAGCGTCAGGGTAATGGCCGCGCTCGACTCGGTTTGCCCGAAGACGATAGCGACATCGGCGCCCATGCGCTCCTTCACCTGCTCCATCAGATAGACCGGCACGGGAGCGCCGCCGCTCACAACCGATCTGAGCGAGGCGAGATCAAAGCTTGCGAAATCGGGATGCTGGAGCATCGCCAGCAGCATTGTCGGGACGCCACCGAAGGTCGTGCAGCGCTCGCTGCTGATAACCTGCAAGGCTTTGCGCGCATCAAATGCGATCAAGGGGTGGAGTGTTGCGCCGGCATAGAGAGTGCCGAGCACGGCCAGGACGCAGCCTCCCACATGGAAGAAAGGCATCGCTGTACAGCCTCTATCTCCTTCGCGCTCGCCCCAGCGGCTCGCGAAGCCTGCCCCATTATTGACAATGCCGCGATGCGATAAAATAGCGCCTTTGGGAAAGCCAGTCGTGCCGGATGTGTACTGAATCATGGCCGCGTCCGACGGGCTGAGCGAGGACTGTCGCTCGCGTAGCTCGGCTGCACTGACGACTGCGCCGGATGCCACCATCTCGCGGAAGAGGGAAGGACGCCAATCGCTGTGCCCCGACAGGCCCGGCGGTGGCGAGCCAAGCAGGCAAACATAACGCAGCATGGGAAGACGTTCGCTGCTCACCGCGCCATAGTTCAGGCCGGGCGTAACCAGCATCCTGACGGTTTCGAGGCAATCGTGATCGCGCACGCGAGCCATAAAGAATAAAGCTACAACATCGCCCTGTTTCAGGACGTATTCCAGTTCGGCGGCGCGATAGGCAGGGTTGATCGTCACCAGCACCAGACCAGCTTTCGCGGCGCCCATCTGGAGCAGCAGCCATTCGGGCAGATTGGCTGACCAGACGGCGATATGCTCCCCTTTGCGCAGCCCCAGGGCCATCAATCCTCGTGCCACCTCGTCAGCGCGCTCACGATAGTCCCGATACGTCCAGCGAATGTCAAGGGTTCCGCCAGACTCCGGGTAACAGGAATAGACAACAGCCTCTCTGGTAGGAATTTCAGCGGCGCGACGGTCTAAAAGATCACCAACGGTTGTTTCAAGGAGTGGATCGCCAGAGGTCTCGGCCTGCCAGTAAGACAGGCCATCAGTGGTCATGCCCATAAACGCCCTCCTGCAATGAGAGAAAAGAGACATGTACATGGCGTTATTTAAGAAAACCGGTGATGCAACTCGTAACCAGAGTACGCCCTGAGAGGAAAGCTGTCAAGTCTTCTCTTGACAATCCCTCTTGAGAAGTCAGATACTGTTTTTACTGAGAGTGTATCTGAAATTGGCATACTTGCTTCCTCGCGCCTGCGGCGCTCGCCGGATCTGGGGGATGGTGTGGGCCAATGCGCGCCGCACATTGGCCCACACCATCCCTGAGATCCCCGGGTACGGCTCTGAAATAGACACAGTTGCTTGCTCGCGCCTGCGACGCTTGCCAGAGATATTTTATTCTGGGAACAATGCGCGGAGCGCATTGTTCCCAGAATAAAATATCTCCTCTGTGCGGCGGAGCCGCGCGAACGCGCGGCGAGAGAGGGTGCGGACGCTGAGAATCAAGAGAGGCTCGTGTATTTGAAGAAGTAAAGGGAGAAGAGCATGTTTGACAAAAGCAAAATTGGTCACAGCTTTGCCCCGTTTTCCATTGAGGTTGAGCGCTGCAAAATCCACGAACTGGCCCTCGCTATCGGTGATGATAACCCTGTTTACCACAGCCGCGAAGCTGCGCAGGCGGCGGGCTACAGGGATGTCCCCATGTTTCCGACGGCTCCCACTATGTTCTCATTCTGGGGGAATACGCACAACCTGAGTCAGATGACCGAACTGGGCATAAATGTTATGCGCATCCTGCATGGCGAAGAGGAATACGAATATCTGGCCCCTATCTATCCCGGCGACGTGCTCACCGGCGTGACAACCCTTATCGATGGCAAATCGCGCCAGGGGAAAGACGGCTCCTCGATGGATATCCTCACCACCGAAACCCGCTATACCAACCAGAATAACCAGCCGGTATTGAATGCCAGGACAACCTTTGTCGTGCGCGGATAACGGCTTTAGTTTGACAAGGAGGTAGATCGATGGCAACTAATATACAGGCTCCGGCGAAGCTCTATTTTGAGGATGTGCAGGTTGGAGACGAAATACCCAGGCTGGTGAAAGAGCCGATGACGCATCTGCGCCTGGTGCGCTATGCAGGTGCATCGGGGGACTTCAACCCGTTACATACCGATCCGAAGATCGGCGAAGCGGTAGGCGTCGGGGGTATCATCGCTCACGGCATGCTGATTATGGGCTTCGTGGGCCAGATGCTGAGCGACTACGTAGGACCGACGGCGCTGCGCAAATTCAATGTGCGCTTCAAGGGCATGACGCGCCTGGGAGATGCTATTACCTGCACCGGTACAATTACCGACAAATATGAGGCCGGTGGCGAGGCGCGCATCAAGGGCAAAGTGCAGGCCACGGACCAGAACGGGGACGTTAAAGTTACCGGCACGTTCGAGGCCGCGCTGCCGCACCATGCCTGAATGAACCGGGAAAGGGGGCCGGGCGCATGGTCCTCTTCAACCTGCCTATGATTATTGATGAGGAGAAGCCTTTATGGGCATGCTTGATGGCAAAGTTGCTGTTATCACCGGATCCGGGCGCGGCATTGGCGCTGCTGCCGCCAGATTATTTGCATCCGAGGGCGCCTCGGTTGTGGTAAGTGATCTCGATGCCGCGCCCGCCGAGGAGACCGCCGCCGCCATTCGCCAGGCGGGCGGAAGGGCGCTCGTGGTGCCGGGCGACGTTACCGATGCCGACTTCCCCGCGCGGCTGATTAAAGAGACGCTCGACGCCTTCGACGGCCTCGATATTATCGTCAACAACGCCGGCTATACCTGGGATGGCGTCATTCAGAAGATGACCGATAAGCAGTGGTACGCCATGATCGATATTCACCTGACGGCGCCGTTCCGCATTTTGCGTGAAGCGTCGCAATATATTCGCGAGGCCGCCAAAAAGGAGCAGGAGACGCTGGGTCGTCCCAAAGCGCGAAAAGTAATCAATGTCTCGTCGGTCTCCGGCGTCTACGGCAATGCCGGGCAGGTTAACTACGCTGCCGGCAAGGCGGGCATTACGGGCGTGACGAAAACGCTGGCGAAAGAATGGGGCCGCTACAATGTGCAGGTGAACTGTGTGTGCTATGGCTTCATCGATACGCGCCTGACGGCCTCCAAAGAGAAGGGTGAGACCATAGAGCGCGGCGGAGAGCAGGTTTCCCTCGGCGTGCCCGACCAGATGCGCCAGATCGGCACGATGATGATCCCCCTGGGGCGTCCCGGCACGCCAGAGGAGGCGGCGGGGCCGATGCTCTTCCTGGCCTCCCCGCTCTCGGATTACGTCTCCGGCCACGTACTGGAAGTTACAGGCGGGCGCGTAGGATAACTCGCGCGGCGGAGGCGCGCCTGGAATAGAGCTGTATAGCCCGGGCGCGAAGCGCCCGGGCTATACAGCTCTATTCGGCGAGCGCCGCAGGCGCTCGCAAGAACCTGTGTCGGAAATCAGACAGACACTTGAAAACCACGTTTGATGAAGGAAAGGTAAAGGTCCAGGTAACGGTGAAAGAAGCTGCGCTCGCTGCATTGAAGGCGCTGCTCCCGAAGGGGCAGGTATTTACCGACAGGACATCGCTCATTACCTATGAGGCCGATGGCGGCATAGATAAGGGCATGCCGGAGGCTGTCGTATTTCCCCGCAACGCCGAAGAGGTGAGCCGCCTTGTGCACTGGGCCGCCGAATATCGTATCCCCCTGGTCGCTCGCGGAGCAGGCACCGGCCTCTCCGGCGGAGCGGTGCCTGATCGGGGCGGCGTCATCGTCGAATTTGAGCGTATGAATCGCATCCTCGACGTTGATACGCAGGGCCGCAGCGCCGTGGTCGAGCCTGCGTTGATTAACCTGCGCCTGGATGAGCGTGTGAAGCCGCTGGGACTATATTTCCCACCCGATCCGGCCAGCCAGCGTGCATCAACCATCGGCGGTAATGTCGCGGAGAACGCGGGCGGGCCGCACTGCTTCAAATATGGCGTCACCACAAACTACATCACCGGCCTGCAAGTCGTTCTGGCAAACGGCGAACGCATACGCGTCGGCGGGCGTGCTCTCGACTATCCTGAATACGATCTCTGTGGCCTCATTACGGGAAGCGAGGGCATGCTCTGCCTGATCACTGCCATCACTGTGCGACTGCTGCGCAACCCGCCAGGGGTGAAGACAATGCTGGCGATCTTCGATTCGCTGGAGCAGGCCGGCAACGCCGTTTCGGCGGTGATCGCCTCTGGTCTCGTGCCGGCGACGATGGAGATGATGGAGCAGCGCATTACCCGCATCATCGAACCTTTCGCGCATGCCGGCCTCCCGCTGGATGCGGGCGCTATTCTCCTCATCGAAGTAGACGGCTATCCTGAGAGCCTGGATGCGCAGATAGACGAGATCGTCAAGATCCTGCAAGAGCACGGCGGCCATGATTTCCGCATTGCCAGCAACGAAGAGGAGCGCGCCCGGATCTGGCTGGCGCGCAAGAGCGCGGGCGGCGCCGTCGCGCGTCTCTCTCCTGCTTACGTCACGATAGATGTTACCGTGCCGCGCAGCCAGTTGACCGGGGCGCTGCTGGAGGTCAATCGCGTCTGTGAACGTCACGGACTGAGCGTAGGACAGCTTATGCACGCCGGAGATGGCAATCTGCATCCCATGATTCTGGTGCCCGACCCGGAGAATCGCGATCTGCTGGAGCGGGTGCATCGCGTCGGAGCTGAGATCGTCAAGATGAGCGTGGAGATGGGAGGTAGTCTGAGTGGCGAGCATGGCGTGGGCATCGAGAAGCGTGCATTCATGTCACTGATGCACACGCCGGACGAACTCATGACGATGTGGGATGTGAAGCAGGCGTTTGATCCCGATAATCTCTTCAACCCCGGCAAGGTCTTCCCACCGCCTGCCAGTGATGAGACGGGGCCGTTCGCGGGATACGCTCACCGCTCCGCCGGTGCCGGGCGCAACGAACCGGCACTGAGCGGGGAGACGTTCACACCAGCAACGGCGGAGGAGGCAGCTCAGGGCTTGCTGGCGCTGGCAAAGGCCGGCAAGCGCGTCTATATCGGCAATGCCTGGAGCGAGGCAGGTCATCCCCAGGCGGGAGTGAGGCTGGACACGGAAGCTCTGCGCGGCATTAAAACATACGCACCCGACGATCTCTATATTACCGTCGGGGCCGGAACGCCGCTCGCCGAGATCCATGAATTTCTGTCTGCACGCAACAAGCGCGTTGCCCTGGCGTGGCCGTGGCCCGAAAGCACTATCGGTGGCCTCGTCTCGGCGAACATCAATGCGCCGCTGCGCATGCGCTTCGGCGCGCTGCGCGATCTCACGCTCTGTGCTACCGCAGCCCTGCCCGATGGCCGCGTAATTCGCACCGGGCGTCCCATCGTCAAGAACGTCGCCGGCTACGATTTAACCAAAGCCTTCATCGGCTCATACGGTACCCTGGGCCTGCTCACCGACATCACGCTCAAGCTGACCGTGCCCCGCGCCTGGCGCACCCTGCTCGTGCCGGTCGATGATCTGCGCTATGGGCTGATGTGGGCGCGCAGGATGCTGCCGCTCGCGCTCACCGCCTCGGCCATTGTGCTCTGCAAGGGCTATCAGGCTGTAGGCGTGCCGCAGAGCAGCTATCTGCTGGCCTACACCGCCGAGGGAATATTAGAGGATGTGCTGGCCGAGCTTGACCAGGTAGAACAGGCATTGCGTGCGGCGGGCGCTCCTGAACCAGCTATGGTAGAATATCCCACCGGCACGGATATCTGGGCTGATCTGCTGCGACAGAACGATGGCTTGCAGGTGCGCGTCGCGCTACCCGTCAGGGATCTCCCTGTCTATGTGCAGGACCACGCTGCGACGCTGACCGGGGGGCCGTTTATCGCCGATATCGGCAGTGGCTTTGTCTATGCCATCAAACAAGATGCGGCGCCCGGCGAGGCTCGCGCGTGGCTGGATGCGCTCCGGCAGCCTGCGCTGGCCGCCGAAGGCTATGCGGTGGCACTGACGGTGCCGCAGGCGTTGCGCGGAAAGATCGACCGCTGGGGCT
>DATGLE010000080.1:0-8307 GCA_035294325.1 Ktedonobacteraceae bacterium
TGTTAGCAGCAGCTATTTAGTAAGTTAACATATTTTCTTCAGTGGAGAAATCAACAATGGCAAGTCAGCAAGAAGCTCAAAGCACAGCGCAGGGTGTCTGGCAGTTTGATCCCTTTCACACACAGGTCGAGTTCGCAGCCAGGCACTTCGGCATGATGACGGTGCGTGGTAACTTTACGGAAGTCAATGCGACTGGCAACATCTATCCTGACAACCCCGCAGCCTCATCGGTTGAAGTCACGATAAACACGGCCAGCATTCAGACCCACAATGCTGCACGCGACAACGACCTGCGCTCATCGAATCTGCTGGAGGCCGATAAGTATCCGACGATTCATTTCAAAAGCACGAAAATCGAGCCAGCCGGGCAGGATCACTACACCATGACCGGCGACCTGACCATCAAGGGAGTCACGAAGCCGGTAACGCTCTCCGTGACGCGCTACGGAGAGATCAACGACCCGATGATGGGCCATCGCATCTCCTATAGCGCGGAGGGAGAGATCAACAGGAAGGATTTCGGCATGACCTTCAATATGCTGATCGATGGCAGGTGGCTGATTAGTGACGAGGTTCAGATCCATATCGAGGGCGAACTGGTCGAGCGCAAGCCTGAGCAGAGCGGAGGATGAGTCAGGCAGCATTTCCTATAGACCCGGGGGACATGCCGGCTTTGAAACGCTGGCTTGCCTCCCAGGATGATCCGCAGGTTGTGCTGCGCCCCGTTGATATCGATGAAATCATAATCGGTCCCGATGCCCTGCTGGAATTGCCGCCAGTGCTGCGACGCGCCGGCATGCCTGCGGGGGCGCCGGTGCTGGTGGTTGCTGACGAGACTCCGATAAGCCGCGAAGGGCAGGATCTCAAGCCATTGGTGCAGGCGCTATTGAAGGATGCCGGCTACCAGGTTCGTATGCTCTGGCTCAAGGGCGATGCCTATGGGCTGGTGCATGCCGACGACGAGCAGGTCGAGCGCGTCCGAACAGCGCTCGCTCCTGGCATGGCGCTTGTCGCCGTGGGTTCTGGCACCGTAACCGATATCGCCAAGCATGCCTCCTACCTCTACGACCAGCAGCGCCCTCAGCAGCCGCGCAGCGTTTACATCTGCTGCCCGACTGCCAGTTCCGTCACGGCCTACGCGGCGAGCATGGCGGTGCTGCTGAGAGATGGCGTCAAGCGCACGGTGCCCTCGCGCTATCCAACGGCAATCCTCGCCGACCTGCGCACGCTTGCCGGCGCTCCTCACGCGATGAGCGCGGCGGGAGTCGGTGATTGCTGTGCCCGCTTCGTCGCCTATGGCGATTGGTATCTCGCCGGCGCGCTGGGCCTCGTTGATTGCTATAGCGAGGTACCGCTGGCCCTGCTGCGTAACCTGGAAACGATCCTGCTGGAGCATGCACGCGCTATCGGCCAGGGCACACATGAAGGCGCTGCGGTGCTGGCGCGAGCGGTGCTGCTGGCTGGCATCGCTCAATCCATCGTCAATATGTCCGCGCCCGTCTCCGGCACCGAACACGTCATCTCTCACGTTCTGGACATGATTGCCGGCTATTACCAGCGCCGCCTGGCGCTGCATGGAGCGCAGGTCGGCGTGGCGACCATCACCGCCGCCAGGCTCTACCAGCGTTTTCTGGAGCGCTTCGATCCCGCAACTATCGTTATCGATGCCTGCTATCCGCAGGAGGCGGAGATGGAGGCATTCATCCAGCGCCTCTTCCTGCCTATCGATCCCGGCGGGGCGATGGCGCGCGAATGCTGGAACGATTATCGCCAGAAGCTCGCCCGCTGGCAGCGCAGCCGCTCACACTTCGAGCGCTTCTGCGCGGACTGGCAGGCGCGCCATCGCCCGGCCCTCTCCGCGCTGGTCTCCCGGCCTGAGAGCGTGCGTCGCATCCTGCAAGACGCAGGCGCGCCGCTGACCTGCGAGGAACTGGAGCCTCCCATCAGCCGCCAGGAGTATGAGTTTGCCGTCCGCAACGGACACTTTATCCGTTCGCGTTTTGTGCTGGCAGATCTGCTATACTTTATTGGATGGGAGTAGAGGTCGGATTTATGAATGTTACCGATCAAGTCGGGAATGTCATCTTTTGCTGCGTTCAGGATGGCAGGTTTGATGTCATTCCCGGTGCGTAGCGGCGCGATGATGAACATAGACGATCAAGGCCGTCAATAAGAAAGGGACGGTGGAACCGCAGTAGGGGCGCAGCGCCGCTGTGGGGGCAGCGCTCCGTGGCATGTCTGCGGCGCAAGCCCGCCCCGGTTGGCGGCAACGAATGGTGACAATCGGAAAAGATGGTAGAGGTCAGTAGGGGCGCAGCGCCGCTGTGGGGGCAACGCTCCGTGGCATGTCTGCGGCGCAAGCCCGCCCCGGTTGGCGGCAACGAATGGTGACAATCGGAAAGGATGATAGAGGTCAGTAGGGGCGCCGCGCCGCTATCGGGATGTAAAATGCCACCATGTCTGCGGCGCAAGCCCGCCCCGGTTGGCGGCAACGAATGGCGCCAATCGGAAAGGATGGTAGAGGTCTGTAGGGGCGCTGCGCCGCTGTGGGGGCAACGCTCCGGGGCATGTCTGCGGCGCAAGCCCGCCCCGGTTGCAAATCATCCACGTTGGGCGAAGAGAAGACAGGGCGGGCTTGCGCCGCAGACAGGTGATGGTGGTTCACGGGCATGGCGGCGCTGCGCCCCTACTGCGATGGTGGCATTTTCGATAATGGGAACGATTGGGCTGCGATGGCATCGTCCCTTCTAAATCGTCCGGCCCACATGGATATTTACATGAAGATTCGCGCGTGACCATGTATACTCGTAGGCGTAATGGTAGAAGGAGAAATGATCTCAGGGATGAATAGCAAGGTCACTTATCACCAGCAGGTCAGCTACTGCGGCAAGCCGCGCTGCAAGAAGTGCCGGGAGGGGACCGGCCATGGCCCCTACTGGTATGCCTATCAGACTATCGATGGGCGCACTACGCGCACCTACGTGGGCAAAGAGTTGCCCGCCGAGGTGCGCGCCGAAATGGAGAGCGCGCAGCCACCGCCCATCTATAGCCACGATCTGGAGCTGGCGAGCATCCGTATTTATACGCTGGGCCAGTTCCGCCTGGAGCGCAGGACCGGGCGCGGCGCCTCCGATTGGCAGCCCGTGACCGAGGGAACCTGGCAGCAGCAGCGCACTCGCTCCGTCCTCGGCTGCCTGGTCAGCGCGCCCTCGCGCAAGCTGGCCCGCGAGCAGATTATGGAGGCACTCTGGCCCGACCAGGATCTCGAAACCGCCAACGGCCATCTTGACCGCGCCGTCCATAACCTGCGCAAGATCTTCGAGCCGGCGCGCACCCGCCCGGCCACCTCTCCCTTGCTGCTGACCGAGCGCGAGGTGGTGATCCTTGCGGAGCAGCCTGTGATCTGGCTCGATGCCGACGCCTTTGAGCGCCTGCTCGCTCAGGCCCGCGAAACTCGCGATCCCGGCGAGAAAGAGCGCCTGTTCGAGGAGGCTGCGATGCTCTACGGCGGCCACTTCCTGCCGGAAGAACACAGAGTCGAATGGACGCTGGCCCGCCGCGATGCGTTGCAACGTAGCTGGGTGGGGCTGCTGCTCGACCTGGCCGATCTGCGCATCGAGCGCGAGTCGTTGAACGGCGCTATTGAGCCGCTAGATAGATTGCTCTCGATAGATCCGACGAACGAGGCCGCGGTGCAGCGCCTGATCAGCCTGCTGGCTCAGTTGGGGCGTCGCGGCGAGGCCCTGCGCGCCTATAAGCGCCTCGCCGCTGTGCTGCAACAGGAATACCGCATCGCGCCGCTGCCCGAAACGCGCGCGCTCTACGAAGCTGTGCGCTCCGGCGGCCAGCCCGCAGGCCACAACGGCGCCACCCCGGCATCATCGGGCGCGCCCTCTGTAGGAGCGCCATCACCATCTGTAGGGGCGCGCCTCGCCGAGCGAGCAAGCCCCCCCGGCTCGCATATTCTGGAACGCCCGTCTGGCTCACCGCACCCGCAAACCCCGGTCATCCAGATTGGCCGCACCCATCAATCTCCCCTCGTTGGCCGCGAGCAAGAACTGGGCGCTCTGCGCGGCCTGATCACGGCGACGGAGCAGGAAACGCGCTTCAAACTGCCGGCACAGAAGAAAACCTCGCTCTACGCACTCGACACGCGGCGCCGCCCGCAGTGCGTGCTGCTGATGGGCGAGGTCGGCATTGGCAAGACACGGCTGGCCGAGGAGGCGAGCCGCGACGCGCGCCGGCGCGGTTGGGCCGTGGCCTGGAGCCGCGTCTACGCGCAGGAGGGCAGCATCCCCTACCGCCTCTGGACCGAGGTGCTGCGCAAGGCGATGGCGCAGGGCGCGTGGCAACGACAGGAGTTGAGCCGGCGCCCGCTGGTCTTCCAGCCGCTAGCGGCGCTGCTCCCCGAACTTCAAAGCCTGCTGCCACAGGTTGCTTTCCCCTCGGCGCTGCCACCGGAGCAGGAGCAGTTACGACTCTGGGAAGCCGCGCGCGAGCTGCTGACGCTGATCGCCGCGGGCACGCCGCTGCTGATCGCCCTCGACGACCTGCAATGGGCCGATAGCAGCAGTTGTGAGCTGCTGGCCTATCTCGCGCGGAGAGTACATGGACAGCCCATCGTCATCGTCGGCACCTGCCGCGAGAACGAACTGCCGGCCAATCATCCCCTGCGCCCGCTGCTCACCGATCTGCAACGCGAGCGCGCCGTGGAGAGCATCGCGCTCCCGCCGCTCAGCGATGAGCAGATCGATACGCTCGTCTCCTCCATGCCGAACCTTCCTGAACGTATCATCGAGCGCATCCGCGAGCGTGCCGCCGGCAACCCCTTCTTCGCCGAAGAACTCGCGCGCAGCGTTGAGGCGCAGATTATGGCCTCCGGCGCTCCCGATACCCTCGATCTCGACGCGCTGCTGCCCGAAACGATCACCGCCGTGCTCGATCTGCGCCTGGAACGCCTGAGTTCCGCGTGCCAGCGCCTGCTCGCCAAAGCGGCGGTGCTCGGCGGCTCGTTCGAGTTCCAGGTTATCAACGAGATGGAGGCGAACACGCCGGGATCGGACGAGGATATCGTGCTCGAACTGCTGGAAGAGGGCCTGAGATCGGGCATGCTCACCGAAGAGGGTGTCGGCACGCGCATTACCTACCAGTTCTGGCACCCGCTGCTCGTCAGCCACCTCTACGAACGGCTCTCGGCGGCCCGCCGTGCGCAGCTTCACCGCCGCGCCGCTGACATCTTGCGCCGCGCCTACCAGCGGCCCGAAGAGGAGCAGGAGCATGCCGCGACCATTACGCACCACCTCGTCCACGGCGGCGCCGCCGACGCACTGATCGTCCGCTACGCCGGGCTGGCCGGCGACCACGCCTACGGCCTCTCTTCCTACCCCGACGCCGAGCGCCACTACAAAATCGCCCTCGAACGCCTCCCCAACACCCCGGATGAGCAGCTCCACCGCGCCTACTTATTGGAATGCTTGGGAGAGTGCATCCGTGTTCAGGGCAAGGATGAGGAGGCGCGCCGCTGCTTTGAGCAAGCTCTTGAGGTTCATAGCCGTCCGGGTGTAGCCAGGATCGCTTCTCAGGAGGAAGCACAGATCCAGGCTCTGCTCTGGTGTAAGATTGGCTGGACCTGGTATGACACAGGCGATAATGTAAAAGCCAGGCAGTATTACGAGCATGGCGAACGACTATTGCAGAATGGAGACATTGTATCTGGTCCGGTCTGGGCTACTATTCGCCTGCGCCAGAGTTACGTTTTCTGGCGAGAGGGCAAATATAACGAGGCGCGTCGTATGGCTCTGGAAGCGCTAAAATTATTCGAGGAGACCATTGAGCAGCGCAAGCAAAGTTCGAATGATCTTTCGCATTTGACTCATATCAGGCGCACTCTTGCCGGGGATCCTGTTGATCTTGGTCACGCACACAGGTGGTTGGGAACAATTGAGGTTAGCAGCGGCCGTTACGGCGATGCCTTGACTCATCATAATACTGCGCTTGCGCTCTTTGAGCAATATGATAACCAGCGGGAAATTGCGATTGTGTGCTGCGATTTAGGCGATATCTATTTGAGAAAGGCCGAATACGCGCAGGCCCAGGCAGCATTACGCCGTTCACTCAATCTCGCAGAGCGCGTTGGTGAGCTTCCCCTCGTATCGTTTGCCTCCGGCAATCTGGGAGTACTGAATATGCGAACTGGCAATCTGATCGAGGCTGAAGCAGAGTTCAGGCGGGCAATAGCACTGGCTGAAAGGATTAATGACATTGCATCTGCAAGTGCTTGGAAGGCATATCTTGCGGATGTCTTGCAAGAGCAAGGCAATTTACTTGAAGTAGATGCAGTTCTGCATGGTGCTTTAGCTGTCAGCCATACAATGCATATTACTCCTTACACGGGTATAGCCCTGGTTGCACTCGGCCACCTGCGCATCGCCCAGGCTCAGGCCGTTGAGATGAGCGAGGAGCCGGAGGCGCGACGCGATCAGCAGCGCGGCATGGAAGATAACCGGGCGAAAGATGACCGGGCACAAGACGACCGCAAGGGCCGTCTCTACATTGAGCAGCAGCGGGCGCGTATGATTTTTCGCGCGCGGCGGGCGCTGCGCCGCGCGGTGGCGCTGGAGGGCATCGAGGCGGAGACGCGCATCGAGGGCCAGGCGGCACTGGCGGAGGCGGCACGACTGGCAGGCGATCTGGATGAGGCGCGGCAGCAGGCAGAGATGGCGCTGGCGGCGGCGCAGCGCTGCGAGTTGACCTGGCTGGTGGCGCGCGCGCAGCGCATCCTGGGCGCGGTCCTTGCCGCGCAGGGGCAGCGCGATCAGGCCGGGCAATATTTCGCGCAGGCGCTCCAGACCTGCGAGCGCTGCGGCATGCGCATGGAACTCGCCCGCACGCACCTGCAACACGGCCTGGCGCAGCTTGGCGCACCCAATATCAAAGAGAGGCAGCGCCGCCACGGCCTGGAATCTCTGCACGAGGCGCTGCGCATCTTCAACGAATGCCTTGCCGCCCTGGATGCGCAGGCGGCGCAGCGCGCCATCGCCCGCTACGACCCGGGCGATCCCCACGATCATGCCAGGCGCGGGCACCAGGGACGCTAATCGTCATAATCGGCAGCGCCGGGACAATGGAATGCCCACCATCGATGGAAATGTCCGGGTGGCGTAGGGACGCCGCGCCGCCTCCCGATTGCACCAGACCGGGGTGCCTGCGGCGCAAGTCCGCCGCGCCGCCCCCGGATTGCGCCAGGCCGGGGGGTCTGCGGCGCAAGTCCGCCCGTTCACCGACCACGAATGCCAGGGATGGATGATGATGCCGTGGTGATGAATGGCGCAAAAACCGGCGGGGTTGATATATGGTGGCGGGTGCGGGTATGTGGGCGTGGGCCGCCACCAGGGCGGCCCCTACGGTGGTCCGACGTACCCGTCCTGCGGACGGGCGGATCCTTCGCAGCGCTCAGGATGACATGGCGTTGGTGCGCTCGCGGAAGCGCCTGATCTGCTCACAATGTTCGCAAGTGTGCGCAGCCAGGCGATTGACAAGCTCGTCCAATGATAGCGGCCCTCCCCGCCACGGAATCGCCCCCTTTTGCACCGCCTTCTCGGCGGGGATCCGCGCCAGCAGCGCTGTCGTCTGCATCTGCACCTCGTTATAGTCGTCCTCGATCTGCTGCGCCGTGGCATAGCGATGCCCCTCCACCGCCGCCGCGTTGAAATGATCCCGGCTATTGTTCGCGAAGGCAAGCAAATAATGTGTTGGCTCAGACCCCAAAAAGGTCTTGAGCGCATCGCGCAGCAGCACCTCGTAGGCTGTGAGGTGCGCGATAATATCTTTCACCGACCAGTCGCCGCACACACCGGGCATGTCCCACTGCGTCTCGGGCAGATTGTCAACGGCCTGCATGACCAGTACATGGCTCTTATCCAGAACATCGGTAATACTCATACTATGGAACCCCTTTCTCACATAAAATCAGCCGTCCACGTTCTTGTACGGATCACCCCGGCGCCGTGGTTTTGGATCATGCCCTGTATGTCATCCTTCATAGCATGTCATCCTTCGGCTTCGCTCAGGATGACATGCTATGAAGGATGACATTTCCGGACTGAATGACATGCCCCCTCCACAATGCCATTAGACTGCGACGGGGGCCGCGCGATCATGCTCCACCTCGACCTTTGCGCATACAACATCGCAAAATTCTGCGACGTGCATTACATCCCGCGATGCCTTGCACAAAGCACGACACGCGTTTCTTATACGCATGGTCCCGCGCCCCGGTATAAGATGCTTATGCCCTGCTTCCCCGTC
>DATGLE010000081.1:0-3943 GCA_035294325.1 Ktedonobacteraceae bacterium
CTGCTGCACCACGTGCGTCAACTCATGCGCCAGCAACCGTCTTCCCTCGTTCGTCCCCGGCGCGTACTGTCCCGTCCCGAACACGACGTTGTGACCCACCGTGTACGCCAGCGCATTGACTGCCTGCGTCGATTCCGCCGCCCTCGCATCGGCATGCACCCGCACCCGGCTGAAATCAAACCCGAAGCGCGGCTCCATAAACGCTCGTGTTCCTACGTCCAATGGTTGCCCGGACGAATTGAGTACGTCATGCACAATGGGAGGAACGCCATTTACAGGCGCAGCGTTGATGGCGGCGCGCTGCAGCATGCCTTCACGCTTCTGGCGGCACTCTTCGCATTCGCCGCCCGCGATGGTGTGCTGGCCGCAGGCGCATTTGCGCTGTAAGAGGCCACTATGGGATGCGCCGACGGGGGCTGCTTTTTGTTGGGTCTGGATTGGCGTCGGAGCAACAGGGGCAGGCTGGCTCATCGTTTGCTCCCTCCTATGCTGCTGTGGACGGCGCGAGCGATTTGCTGGCCGAGGTGGGCGGGCGTGTCGTGGCCGCTGAGCTGGATGGCGCCGCCGGGGACGCGGGGATACGCGCCGCCGCTTTGCAGGTCGTGCGCGAGGCCGTCGGCTGCCAGCAGGCGCGCGAGTTCGGCTTCGATAGCGGCCTGCAACAGGGGGTGCTGAGCGTGGGTGAGCGGCAGGCCGTCCAGAATCAGACGCTCGATGGAGATGGTGATGTTGGGATTGAGATTGCCGTTCATGCGCTCACCTCCTGCGTGATGGAAGCCGACGGGGCTGGCGGGGCCGGTGGGGGTTGCCAGCGAAATTCGGCTTCGTTGATGGGACGATCCAGCTTGGTGAACTCGTCGCGCGCCGCTATGAGAATCTGCTGCATGGTGACGCCTGTGTCCGGGTCGTCGTGGGCAGCGAGGAAGGCGGCGTTGAGCGCGATATTGTGGATGCTGCCGCCGCTCAGGTTGAGGCGCGCCAGCCAGTCGTAGTCCAGCGCCTGCCGGGGAACGTCGTCAGGGAAAACCTGCTGCCAGATGCGCTTGCGCTCGGCTGGCCCCGGAAAGGGGAAGTTGACGACGAAGCGCAGGCGGCGCAGAAAGGCCGTGTCCAGCGCGCTTTTCATGTTGGTCGCCAGGATCGCCAGGCCGCGATACGCCTCCATGCGCTGCAAAAGATAATCGATCTCGATATTGGCGAAGCGATCAAGGCTCTCCTTGACCTCGCTACGTTTGCCGAAGAGGGCGTCGGCTTCGTCGAAGAAGAGAATGGCTCCCCCATCCTCGGCGGCATCGAAGAGGCGGCGCAGATTTTTCTCGGTCTCGCCGATATATTTGTTTACCACCGCCGAAAGATCGATGCGGTAGAGGTTGAGCTTCAGATCGTTGGCGATGACTTCAGCCGTCATCGTCTTGCCCGATCCCGGCGGCCCGGCGAACAGCACGCTGATGCCCAGCCCCCGGTTCATCCGTTCGGCAAAGCCCCAGTCCTCATAGACGGTGTGGCGCTGCCCGACCTGATCGGCGATCTGGTGCAGCAGGCGCAACTGTTCATCAGGCAGCACAAGGTCGTCCCATGTGGCCTTCGTATCCAGTCGCTGTGCCAGATTATCCATACGCGGGCGCGAGGTAAGGCGGCAGGCGAGCCAGAGCCGTTCCGAGAGCGTATCTCTGTCTCCGGCCTCCTCATCCAGTTCCGCCTGCGCCGTGCGATGGATGACGTGCAGGTTGAGGTTGAACTGGCTGGCGAGCAGGGCGGCGATTCTGTCTTCGACCCCTTGCAGCGCCTCTTTCCATGCATCCTTCTGCTCCGCAGGCGTTGGTTTGCCAACGTCCAGAGCAAGATGGGTGTGGCCCAGGCGGGGCCAGGGTTCGCGCACGCCGAGGAAGAAGAGACCTTCGCTGTGGGCCAGGAAACGATTGAGCGCGTGTATCACGCCGCGCCCATCATCCGGCGCGTTGCCATCCATCTCCTGCCCGTCGAGATAGAGGGCGAGGGGCAGCAGGAGGCTTTCGCGCTGCCAGAGACGGGCCAGCGTTTCCAGTTCGGCGGCCTGCGTCGGCAGCGTTTCCAGCGGCAGACGATAGAGCAGGTGCTGGCCCAGCGCGGCGACGGCCTGCGCGGCCACCAGATGTTTGCTGGCCGCGTCCGGCCCCGCCAGCTGAATAAGCGGGAGTGAATCCCCCGTCTTGATGGCATGCCGCCAGGCGCGCAGGATGTCCTGCACAACGGCCTGCTGCGAGGGCGGCAGCGTGAATTGATCCGCGTCCACGTCAAACGGGGCGATGAACGAGGCCAGCCGGTCATCAAGATAGTTTAAGCCATTGACATAATTGACGATGCGCTCATCCGCGCTCAGCGCGCTGGTGGTGAGCGGCTGCGCTCCCGGCTGGTGAATCTCGATCAGCCGCCAGTAGCGTAGCGGGCCTCGGGGCGAGAGGATATCCCACGAGGGGTTGTCGAAGAGCGCGTGCGCCAGCGCGAAGGTGGGATAAGGCTGGTTTGGATTATCCTGAGCGCGGGCGCACAGGTTCGCAATGCGCGTATCCAGTTCCATCGCAATGCAGAGCAGCAGGGTGTCGCGCTCGAAATCGGACAGCCCGAAACGCCTGCTCAAGAGTACCAGCGCAGGTGGCGCCTCGCCATTGCTCTGCTGCGCAAGATCAGCCAGCGCGTCGGCTTGCTGCTTGATCTGCTCGTCGGTGACAGGCTCAGCTTTCGACGCAGGCACGGAGACGGAGACGGGCGCGGGCGTGGGAGCCGGTGGTAATGTCGGGGCAGGATGTGGCGACGAGCGGCCCAGGAAGCCGCGTTTCGGGGCCGGAGCCGGGGCAGCGACAGGCACCGGCGCAGCAGGGAGCGGCATGAGGTGTGCCTGCCGGTCGGGCCATGATTGCGCCAGCCGCTCCAGACGGAGCCGCAGCCACGTCAACGCGGTTGAGAGATAGCGTGCATTCTGTTCTTGCCAGCGTTCCTGTTCATTCATGGGATAACCACCTGCTGGTTTTTATCGAAAGTCGGTAAACCGGTTTGCGCATCCTGCGTGATAAGTAGGGTATCAACGCCATCGACGCGCAGACGCACAGAATAGGTCCCTGCATCGATAGCTCCTACATGGAACGACAGGCTGGTAATGGCCTGTGGAGACTGCGGCGGCACAGCCGGGGGCGGCGGGAAGATGAATGGAACTTCCCGGTCGCCGATCAAGAGAGCGACTCGCTGCCCCGGCAACACGCCAGGATTGCAGTCCAGCGTGACCGTCGCGTCGGTATGATCGCCCTGGAGCTGTATGTTACTGATGGTCGGGGCCAGCGCGAGCGGCAGTTCATTGCTGGTCGCCGCGAAGCCGTCATCATTGGTAAAACTGAGCGAGACGCTGTAGAAGCCAACCGGCCACGTGGTCGGGGCAGTCGGGTCTGGCAAAGCTGGTGGCGTGGCCGGGATGGTCACGGTCATCTTCTCTGCCGTTGTCCCGGTGTCGGGCGCAAGCGGCCAGGTGAAGCCGAAGCGCGTCTGAGCCAGCAATACCTGCGCGTTCTTCGCATCCAGATGAAAGCCCTCAATGGTCAGTTGCTCGCCGGCTCGAATGGCCGATTGCATCTTCGTCGGCAGGCCCAGGCTGGTGAGCGTGGTAAAGGGCGGCAGCATGCTTCCCTGCGACTTAACGCCCCTGTCGTCCTTGCCGCGAGTCAGCACCGGCAGCGGCGTTCTAACCGCGCGCGAGCTTTCGATCAGCACGACGGATATCTCATAAGAGACCGAGATGCGATACTGCGTCAGGAAGCCGGACCACAGGCGGAAGATCTCCTCGACCGTCAGCGGCTGCAGCGTGATGCGCACGCGCTCGATCTGATTTTCCAGGTCGCTATCGATATCAGAGGGCAGGGCATCCTTGATCTCCTGAGCGCCAAGCAGCGGGTGATCGTAGAAGATGCTCATGGCG
>DATGLE010000082.1:0-7984 GCA_035294325.1 Ktedonobacteraceae bacterium
CCCCTTTTAGAGAATCATAGGTCTGATGCTCCGTAGCAACATCGGGCAAAAGCCCTATTTTCCCTCTACGGTGTTGTACCAGGGGGTGTGTAACCGGTCAGAGTAGTTACCTGTAGTGATCCGTCACTAAACAGCGTTCTGGAAAACTACAGGAGGTTTCTCTTGACACATCTGATTCGCAACACCCGATACGGGCGATGGTGGTGGGCGATCCTGGTATGCGGGGCTGCGCTCACGCTCCTGCTTGGCGCCTGTGGAGGGACCACGAACACAGCCGCTGCGCAGCCGAGCGCGCCCACAGCAACTACAGCGCCTGCACAGGCGCCCACGACGGCAAGCACGTCAGCGCCTGTACAGACGGTACAGATCAAAATTGTCGAAAAAAATAACAAATATTCGTTCCAGCCGGCCTCGGTGACTATTCCCAAAGGTGCGGAGATCGTTTGGACGAACATGTCCGATGCGCCGCACACCGTCACGAGCGATAACAACGCCTTTACGGGCAGCAGCACCTTCATGGAGAATCAAACCTTCAAGATGACGTTCAACACGGCGGGCACATTCGCCTACCATTGCTCTGTGCATCCCTACATGATGGGGACCATCACCGTTACCGGTTGACAGGCACCTGGTATGCAGAGAAGCCCCTCGCGCGGCAGAGCCGCGCAAGGGGTAGATAGTATGATATGGGACATGCGCTGCGCGCATGTCCCATATCATACTATCCGCGCATGTCCCATATCATACTATCTGTGACGACTCCCTGCGGCTAAAGCCGAGGGCTTCTCAGGCGCGTGCCTGAACGCTCCGTCCGAGCGCAAGGATGTTGAGAGCGGCATTATAAGCTATCGATAAGGCGGATGCCGCAGGCGCTCACCTGCACTGAGGGTGAGAACCTGACATCCTCTCATGGCGTCAGGGTAGCCAGTGGTGTTGGCGCGGGGGTAGGAATAGCTTTATCCTGTGGAGCATCGATCAGGAACACTGCTGTTGTTAGCTTATCCAGCATGCTCGAATTGTTCTGAAGTTGCTTCATGAATACCAGGACCTGCCTTTCATCAATACTGCCACTTGAGTTTGCCTGGTTGAGAACATCCTGCAAGGCTTGTAGCTCGATCTGGTGAAGTTGCTCAACAGAAACGCCCTGAGATTGGGCGACAGGGATCATCTCTCCCCCATTATTCTGCAAGAGCGCTCTCACCTGATCCGGAGTAAGATGCAGCGCGGACGCTACCTCGTTCTGGAAAATGGCGACGTAGGGTTGGGCGTAGATTACTTCGTAAGGAGTTTTTTGCACCGGTGTTGGCAGCGCAGAGGCAACCTTACCGAATTGTGCTGCACCCTTGCCGAAACGTACCCCCATCGTGCTTACGCTGATGCCGCCAAGAAAGAAGATGATCGCGGTAGCCGCGAGAATGATCCACCACATCCTGTTCGATTTGCGGCGGGGCAGGAAGCTCGTTACCTTCTCCGCACGTGAAGGCATTTCCTCATCGTAGGCATAGCGCGCGGACTGCTCCCCTTCTCCGCGCTCGCCTGCCTGCTCCTCTGCTGCCTCCGTGCGCGGGGCATATTCCTGCAACTGGAACGCGCCCTGCCGGGGCGGTGGGCCATATGCCTGCGCTGGCTCCCTCAGCGCATGAGGACGGGCGGCGTAGGCTCGACTGGTAACGGCGCCATCCCCGGCGTCATAGGGCACATACTCAAAGGGAACGTGACTACCTTTATCGCCAGAAGGGCCAGCCTGGTCTCGATCATGTCCATTATATTGCATCATCGTTTGCTCCCATAGTTTCCCATAAATTTCCGGTACGCCTGTAGCGGCCTCGCGCCAGCGCAGAGCAAGTCGTGCGGCCTCTCGCACTCCGTCATCTGGATCGTGCAGTGCGGTGCTCAGTATCTCTGAGGGCACACGGCTCCCCTGTTTGCCCAGCGCATAGACCGCCGTCTCGCGTACATGCCAGTCGGGATCATGCAGGGCGGCCACCAGCGTATGCAGCGGCGCCCGCGAGCCGCTGTTGCCCAGCGCATTCACCGCAGCGGCACGCACCGACTCATCTTCATCATTCAGCATCGCGGCCAGCAGATCCACAGGCGCGGCACCCTCCAGTCGTCCCAGCGTCCGCACTGCGGCGGCGCGCACCTGCCAGTCGGCGCTTTTCAGCTTTGCCATCAGGTCGTCAACCGCTATTTCGTGAGGAGCCTGCTCGGAGACGAATTTCAGGCGCTGCAACACTGTTGACAGGAGAGAAGATGGAGCCTGAGCGCTCAGACCATTCTCCTGCACACCCATCCGGTTGTCATCATGCTGGCTCTCGTGGCTCACATTCTCATTCTCTTCCATAACTATTCCTCTCGCAGACCGCTTGTGCTGTGACTCTTCATACCCGCCTGGGATTGAAACTTGCGCAGGAGTTGCATAGCCCGGTGCACGTTCGACTTGACAGTGCCGATGGGCTGGTGCAGCAGGTCAGCTATCTCGCTGTAACTCAGTTCCGCCAGGTAATAGCAACCGATCGCAACGCGGTACTGTTCCGGGAGGCGCGCGATCATCGCTTCGAGTTCGCGTATCTCTTCTCGCCCCTCCAGCGCCTGCTCGGGCTGCTCGCGCTCATCGTCCGCGATTTCGAGGAGCGCACTCTCCTCCGAAGTATCGAGCGATATGCACTGGAGGCGGCTCGCGCCACTTCTATGGCGATAGAAGACGTGCAGCGTGATTTTGTACAGCCAGGGCAGGAGCTTCATCGCGCGTATGCGCTCGGCGGGATAGTCCGCCAGCGCATGGTATGCGCGAATGAACACCTCCTGCACGATATCCTCCGCATCCTGTGGGCTGCCCGACTGGCGCAAGGCAAATACATAGAGCCGCTGTTGAGAATTCAACACCAGTAGCTGGAAATAGCGATTCAGGTCAGTTGCCAGCAGATCCAGGAGATCTGCTGGCGCTTCGCCGCCTGGCTCCATGTATTCCTTCCCTGTTGGCTCTGCGGGCCTCATTTTGTTTTTCTACTGGATAGAATACAAAAAGCGGCGTCCTGGTTGCAGATAATTTATAGAACATAGGGGATGTCGACGCCGAGCTGGTGCAGCAGTCCGGCAACGCCGCCCCCGGAGACGCGCTCGATATCGATGCGAACGATCTGGTCGTTCGCCAGCGTGTACTCGACGTTCTCTGTGGGTAAGGAGACGCTGCGCCCCATTTGCGGAACGGGCGGGAGGTTCAACTGCGGCAGATTGATGCTCGCGGTCTGGTAGCCGGCGATCTGCAAGGTTCCCGTCACTTTATTGTCCTGCTCGTCAACATTGTGCAGGTTGAAGATCAGTCCGGGTATGCCGGACTTCAGCCCTTGCATCAGGCCCATAAAGCTGCGCTTGTCGAGCGGCTGCGGCGTCCAGCCACTGAAGATGAACGTGTCAGCGAGGTAGTCTGCGGCCTGGTCGAAGTCGTTGCCCTCCAGCGCACTCATAAATGACTTGACGGTATCTATATTCTCGAAACTCATGATGTATACTCCTTTCTCTGTAACGCACGAGGCGAGTGTGCGAGCCTCCATGAGCGACGCGGCCGCAATGCGTGAAGACGCCTCTACTGTTCACGGTTGTACCATCTTTAAAAGATAGAGATCACCAGGCGCTCGCAGCGCTCATGCCTCTACTCGCAAACGCTCATGCCTCTAGAAGAATACGATGCAGATGGTAATATCGTCGCAGCCACCGGAGACGAACAGAACCGCAAATTTTTACATGGCCCGCTTATCTTCCCCCACAAGTCCCAGCGAATTGTGCATCCTGGTACAGAATGATATCATGATTTATAAGTGATATCCGGTATAGAATGCGTGTGTTATGTCCTGGGGCTGATAAACTGATGGGTAAAAAATATCTTTTTCTATTTCTGATTCTGATGGCGCTGGTAGGGCTTTCGGGGGGCTATATCGTCGGGGGCACGCAGGCATACTCGCGCTATCAGCAGAACACCCTGGCGAATCAGGAGCATTGTGGGGGCCAGCCGCCGGTGCATATTTGCGTGCAAGCGCCGCAGAGTATTTTCAGTGCATTCTATCCCTCTTACGTTGCCGCGCAGTATCCGCTCTTTACCGTGAGCTATAGCAGCAGTCGCCCGGTGACGCTGCTGCTCAGCGTGGCGATTGATCGCGTTAGCCAGGTGCAGACGCGAACAGTGAATGTCACGGGGACAATGCAGTCGTCTACGTTTATTCCGGCACTCCAGGGCCAGGTCTTACGCAAACTGACAATGGAACTCAATACCGCCCTGCATGTGGAGGCCAGAGACAGCGCGGGACACCTGTATTATATCAACGACATTCCTTTATTGCTGCATTCGCGCTGGCTGATGCAATGGGTAGCGGCGAACCGCCTGCGCATCGCGGCATGGGTGACGCCCGATGATCCTGCGATAGCGGCGCTGGTGAGGAAAGCGCAAAGGCATTTGCGAGATCAGCCGCCGCCCGTGCCGCCGGCGATGGTCGGCTATAATGGCGCGACGGCTCAGCAGGTGGCCGACCAGGTTGACGCGCTTTACGATACCCTGCGCCTGGACTATCATATACATTATATCCAGGCCAGCGTTCCCTACACGGGCACAGCCGGAGGCAGCGCGGCAACGCAGAACGTCAGGTTGCCAGCGGAGGTGTTGCAGCAGGGCAGCGGCATGTGCGTTGAGCTGACGACGCTGCTGGCCTCGGCTGCCGAGCGCATCGGTATCAACACGGAAATCGTCATCATTCCCGGCCATGCGTTTCTGGGGGTCGCGGTCACACCTGATAACCGGCATTTTCAATACTGGGACGCGGTTGATGTCGACAGCAACGTCGCGGCGGACTCCGCCAATGTCGCGGCGGATAATCTCTATCAGAAGAACCTGGCTCAGCATACGATTCTCGATACGATATCGATCAGTGACGCTCGCAATGCGCAGATAGGTCCAATGCTCTGAAGGGAGGAAGGGGGCAACGAGCATGGTGGATTTTCCGACCTGGTTTAACTCCGGCTGCTATGGTGGACTGGCATGCTGCATGTTTGCTGTTGCCGCTAACGCGCTCTACACATCCCTGCGCCAGCGCGGGACGACGCGACAACTGGCCGGGGCTATCGTGATCTGCGTGATTTCGGCTCTGCTGCTGCTCCCCGCCATTATCTGGTACAATATGCGCTTTGCCGCTCTGCAAGCGACGCTCTCGTTCGCGGAGATCGAGGTAGCGCTTGGCTACGTTGCGCTCTGCGGTTGGATCCTGCCGCTGGGTGTCACCTCGACGTACTACCTCTTTACCACGCCCCGCAGCACGACCACATCGTTTCACATTCCGCGCCTGCAACGCCGCGCTCACCCGAGTGCGGCGAGCGCGCTCCATCCTCCACGCCATCAGCCTGGCATGCTTGAACCTTTCGTCTTCGATGAAGATACACCGTGGGGCTGGCTGGAGTACAGCGGTGGAAACTTCCAGGGCCAGCGCCTCGCCCTCAAACGGAAGATAGCGACCATCGGACGCGACGAGGATAACGACATCTGGATTGATGATGATGTGGCCTCCCGCCATCATGCGGAACTGGCCTGGGATGAGGGAAAGACCTATATTACCGACTGCAATAGCCTCAACGGTGTACTGCTCAATGGCCGGCGCATTCGCGGCTATGCACTGCTGAGGACGAACGACGTGCTGGAGATTGGCGAGCAGCGCTTTGTCTTTATCGCGGCGCAGCAGAGCCGTGAATCCGCCGAAGAGAGTGATCCGCTCGCCAACCACAGGTTGCGCCGCTCTCAGGACGCGCCTGATACGGAGAGTGCGATTTTGCCAGCAACGGAGCCACTGGCGGAAGGCGCCGCGCTCGCTTCTGCCCCGGTTTCCATAGCGGAGGGGGCGATGACGGAAGAGTCATGGAAGACGTTGCAGGATACGGCTCAAATCGATCACGCCACGCCCTGGCCGTTCAATAAGGAAAGAGGAGGCGCCTTAACCATCCGCAACGGTGATATGGCCGGCCAGTGTTTTCTGCTGGATCGGCCATTGATAACGGTAGGGCGTGGCTTTGAGTGCGATATCGTCATCAACGATGCCTCGATTTCGCGCCAGCACGCTCAGTTCTTGCGACAGGCCGATGGCGACTATGTGCAGGATCTTGCCAGCCGCAACGGAACAAAAGTGAACGGTGAGCCGCTGCTCAAACCGCGTTTGCTCACACCTGGCGATATTGTCTGCCTGGGCAATATCCACATGGCATATACATCGGTGCAGATGACTCCGACCTCATCGCTGACGCGGATTATCGCTCCACGTCCGATTGCTGGCACAGGCAGTGGTCCCGTGCCGTTGCGCCTGCCGAGCAAGCAGAAGGAATAGGGCAGCCGCGCCGGGGCCGGGAAGGGCAATCGCCAGGGTTCGCCCCTGCCATAGACGCATTGCAGCCCCGGCGGGTATGGTAGGGGCGACTGCAAGAGTCGCCCGCTTACTATTCTATCTCGACGTTCTTGAAGGGGTGCCGCGAGAGGACGGGCCGTCCGTGGCCGGGGTAGAGATAGCAAACTGGCAGGCTGCGCAGCACGCGCAGCGTCTCCTCCATGCGAGGAGTGTGGCCCTGGCTGCGCAGGCGCGGCGTGTTCCCCTCAATAGGGAATAGCGTATCTCCACAGAGCAGTTCCCGGGTAAAGGCATTATAGAGGCAGAGGCTCTCCAGCGAGTTGCCGGGGGTGGCAATCACGCGCCAGTCAGGGTGAGATGGCAGCCCGGCGACATCCTCCAACCACACATCGATCATCCTCGCCTGCCGCACATAGGCGGGCGGAAACAGATCGATGTGATGGAGAGCGCCCGGCAGCATTTGATCGGCCATATGGCCGATCCCGGGCAGCCTGGTCCCGGTCCGCAGCAGGCGCTGCACCGTGGCGGAAGCTGCAACCGGAGCGCGGCAGAGACGTTTCAGGGTTTCGATTCCCGCTGTATATTCAGGATGCAGGTGCGTTAACACGATGAGATCAATTTCTGCGGGCGAGCGAAGCAGGAAACGTTGTAAATACTGTTGCAGCAGATGGATATGCAATTCGGAGCCTGGATCAACCACGAAGAGGCGCTCATCGTTGACGAGGTAGGTATTTGCCATCGCAAAGCGATCTGTGATGGTGTGGACCTGGCGCGGGCGTTGCGCCAGGTTCGGCGCCTCGCGCCTGTTCGCAGACGCTGGATTCACATGTCCCTCCGGCGATCACAAAAGACTCGTAGCTCTATTATCCTAGCATCAAGGTCAAGAAGGTCATGTGCTATAATAAAATCAGGAGCAACATCCCGTCTGAGATTGAAACACAATGGAAACGTGGTTTGGGCGCAACATCTCGCCCGAGATGAAACTGCGATTGAAACTGCGATTCAAGCAAGGAAGGTGCTGCACTTTTACCAGACATGTGCTACAATGGGGATGTGGTTTGGGCGCAATATCCCATCTGGGATTGAATAAGAATCCGAAGCCCCGGTTTCGTTCCGCCGTCCGGTATTTGTAGGAATCGCTGCTAGAACCACCAGAAGATACATCCTCCTGTTCGCTACTGTGATATGGATTATGTTGTTCTGTGCTCCTTTGCCCTGTGGATCCTGACCACGTATACAGTTTGTAGGCGGAACGGAGAGTCAAGAAGGGAAAGATTACTGATGATGTCCAATGAGGACTACCAGGACCGCATCCTTACGTGTCGTGATTGTGGTAACGAGTTCATCTTTAGCGCAGGTGAGCAAGAGTTTTTTGCCAGGAAGGGCCTGATGAATACGCCTTCGCGCTGCCCTGCCTGCCGCGCCGCCCGCCGGGGAGGCCAGTCTGCGAGCGGCCCCGGGCGCTCATCGCGAGGCGAGCAGTACGAAGCAGTCTGCGCGGCATGTGGTCGCTCAACTCTGGTCCCCTTTGTCCCGCGCGAAGATCGCCCCGTCTATTGCAACGAGTGCTTCCAGGCCCAGCGCGCCTCACGCTCCCGCAGTGGCTA
>DATGLE010000083.1:0-12234 GCA_035294325.1 Ktedonobacteraceae bacterium
GCTTATAGAAAAACGGGCGCAGAACGAGGAAGACAATGATGCTCACCACCGCTCCGAGCATATAGCCCAGGCTCGTGCTCGCGAAGATGCCTTGCGCCAGCGGGCCGGTGAAGAAGGCTGACTTTGTGAAAAGCAGGCCGACAACGACGCCGATGATCCAGGCGGCGCAGGCGGGGATATTGAAGCCGCCGCTATAGTAGTAGGCGCTGTCAGGCCCGAGGTTGGTCAGGCTTCTCGTATCGTAGCGACGCCGCCAGATCATATCGACCAGGAAGATCGCGGCCCAGACCGTCAGGCCGTCGGCCAGCACGAGCAGGAAGCTGGTCAGCGCGCCCTGGAAGTCCTGACGGACCAGCAGCACATAGATCGAGCCGATGACCATGATTACGCCATCGATCAGCACGGCATAGTGGCGTTTGAGGCGGACGCCCATGGCGAGCAGGTTCAGCCCCGATGAATAGATATCGAGGGCAGCTCCGGCCAGCAGGCCGCCGATGGCGGTGAACAGGTAAGGGACGGCCAGCCACGCCGGCAGGACCTCGCGAATCGGCGCCAGGGGATCGGAGGCCGTCAGCACATTCGACTTGAATGAGGCCAGCAGCACGCCGACGATCATCAGGATATAGAGGGGCAGCGTCGCGCCGAAGACGGTCCAGAAGGTGATGGCCCGCCCGGAACTGCGATGCGGCAGGTAGCGCGCATAATCGGCGCCGGCATTAAGCCAGCCAATACCGGTTCCGGCCATAATAATGACAAAAGCCGTGATGACGCCGGTATCCCAGGGACCCGGCGGCTGGCTCAGGAGCTTGCCCCAGTTGGTCTGGGGAATGATAAAGGCTATGATGACGACGGTCAGTATACCGAAGACCCAGGTTGCGGCTCGCTGCACCCAGACCAGCGTCGCGTGCCCCCAGTAGCCGCAGGCTACGACCAGCGCCGCGAGGATCAGGATGCCGATAACGGTCCAGACGGGGCCGGGCGTCACGCCCAGCACTTGCAAAAGCTCCAGAAAAGCGTCGGCGGAGGTAATCACCAGGATGGTTTCCCACCCCACCAGGCTAATCCAGCTTACCAGCGTCGGGCCAAAGTTGCCGCGCGTGCCGAAAACCGCCCGCGAAAGAGTGAGCATCGGCGCGCCTCCCCAGACGCCCGGAATGCTCAACAGGCCGACGAAGAGGAAGGAAACGGCGGTAGCGACCAGGCCCACAACCAGGCTTTGCCACAGATTCAGGCCGCTGCCAGTCAGATAGCCCGCGCCATAGACGACGCCCAGGATAGCGACGTTGCTGGCGAACCAGATCCAGAACAGTTCGGATGGCCGCCCGTGCCGCTGCTCCTGATCAATCGGGTTGATACCGTTCAATTCGATTGACCAGACGCGATCACTCTCGGGCTGAGTGGTGCTGCTCATAGCTCGTGCTCCTGTCTCGAAAAATAAACATCGATAAGTTTGATGATAAAGGAGTAACATATCCGTGTCAATCAGTAACAAATCTCCGGCAGAGATTATTCCTCATCGCGCGGCTGCGCACGAAAAGGACCGCCGCTCTTGAATGTAAAAAATCATTATCGGGTTGCGCTCGCGGCATTTCGACGTTACAATGAACTACACAATGAGCGAACACATAAACGCGCTGCGCATCCAGCCGCGCCGCCTCGTACTGGTTGGCAGCGTACTGGTGGACATTCTGCTTTACGTTGACCGGATGCCGGAACGCGGCGGCGATGCCATCGCGCGGCAGGCCATCCTGACCACCGGCGGCGGCTTCAATGTCCTGGTGGGAGCGGCGCGGCTGGGATTGCCGACTGCCTGCGCCGGGCGCGTAGGCGATGGTCCGATGGGAAGTCGCGTGATGGCGGATCTCGATGCGGCCGGAATCCCTCTCGTTTTGCCGCGCGTGACTGGAGAGGATACCGGCTTTGACGTGGGGCTGGTCGAGTCGGATGCCGAGCGCACCTTTGTCACGGCGCCGGGGGCCGAGTCGCGCCTGAGCCTGGCCGATCTGAACACCATTCCCTTGCAAGCGGGCGATGCGGTCTACGTTTCGGGCTATGACCTGTGCTATCCCGTTTCGGGCGCGGCGCTCGGGGAATGGCTTCCCGCGCTCCCCTCAAGCTATCTACTGGTCATCGATCCGGGGCCGCTGGTCAGCCAGATTCCACTGGAGCGGATCGTGCCTGTGCTGGCCCGCTGCGACATTCTGAGCCTCAACGCACGCGAAACCAGCATTCTCAGTGGTATCTCTGATATCGTTGAGGGCGCGCAGTTGTTGGCGTCGCGAATCGCGCCCGGCGGCTGCGTTGTAGCGCGCGCCGGGGCGCAGGGCTGCTGGCTGGTTGGCGCCGGGCAGGAAGCGCTGCATGTCCCGGCGCGCGCCGTGCAGGCTATCGATTCAACCGGGGCCGGCGATGCTCATGTAGCCGCCCTGCTGGCGCGTCTGGCGCTCGGCGACAGCCTGGCCGCAGCGGCGCGGGCGGCCAACATCGCCGCCTCCGTCGTCGTTGAGCGCGCGGGGCCGGCGACCAGTCCAACGGCGCGAGAACTGGCTGCGCTGCTCGATGAGGATTAGGACTCTTTCGCTGTGAAGGTGATGGTGACGACGACCTTGTTCTGTGAGATGGCGATGTTGGCAAGGTTGGGCGGCTGGATGCCGTAATCGGTCATGTAGATAGTACTGGTCGCCGTGCCGGTGATTGTGCTGCCTGCGACCTTTCCCTGTACGTCGAAGACCGCTTTGTTGGTTTTGCCGTGCATGGTCATGTTACCGATAAGCTGGAAGTGAACGTTCTGCCCGTCGCTGTAGCTTGCCGGAAGACCCTGCGTCCCCGTCGAGACGAACGTCGCGTAGGGATAGCTATCGGTTTGCAGAGAGTTGCGCTGCACATAGCGATCACGCATCGGCGAATCGCTTTGCAGGGTGCGCAGATCGACGGTGATATTCATTGCGGTAACGAGCGGCTTCGGGCTGGTACTGATGCGGAAGCTGCCCTGCACCGAGTGCGTCGAGCCAACGGCATCGTTGTTCGGCTTGTTCTGGAGAATCAGATTTTCATAGACGCTATAGGATGCGGTGGTCTGCGCCGGTACGATCTGGAATGTGCGCAGCCCGCTCGCCGAATCCGAGGGTGTCGCCGTGGCCGTTACAGGCCCCGCAGCCTGGTGCGGCGGGTTGACTGTGCTGGCAAAATTCGATATATACGTAAGGCCGGCGATGACGATGATAATAACCAGGACAACGCCGCCCAGCCAGAAGTAGCGTTTCTGCATATCTCTCCCTTTTAACTAAAAGTGAATCTAATTGCCGCCACCATCGCATGCTCGCGCCTGCGGCGCTCGCTGGAGATATTGTATTGGATGTCCGGGCGCGAAGCGCCCGGACATCCAATACAATATCTCCTCGCGCGGCGAAGCCGCGCGAATGCCCGACAAAGCCAATAATTGAGCCGGTCATAGCCTAACATCTTTTCATTGGAAATTAATGAGAAATATATGAGAGAAAATTCATTCTAATGTCTTTCCAATCTTTCTAGCGTAGAGTATAGTCAATGGAATTTAGAGAGTGCTGATTCTCAGCCTCTTCGCCTTTCCGGCCGGGCATTCGCGCGGCTTCGCCGCGCAAGGGATGGATATGGTGGTGTGGCAGAGGCGCGAAGCGCCTCTGCCACACCACCATATCCATCCAGCAAGCTCGGGAGGCGAGAGCAAGTGCTGGTACTGGCAATCAGATACTCTTAACCAGGGGGAAGCGAAGCATGCATATTCTTGTAGTGGAGGACGAGCAACGCCTGGCCTATTTGCTGCGCCGCGTCTTGCTGGAAGAGCGGCACGCGGTTGACCTGGCCCATGATGGGCGGACCGGCCTTGATCTTGCCCTGAGCGGCACTTACGATGTAGTCATACTTGACCTGATGCTGCCCGACATCGATGGGTTGGAGATCTGCCGCCAGATGCGCGCCGAACAGGTGATGTCGCCGGTGCTGATGCTCACCGCGCGCGGCGCCATCGAGGACCGTGTAACGGGCCTGAATGTGGGTGCCGACGATTATCTGACTAAACCCTTCGCGATGGAGGAACTGCTGGCGCGCATCAACGCGCTGCTGCGCCGCCGTGATCGGCGCTTCGATGAGGGGCAGCAGTTGACGGTTGCCGACCTGACGCTCGATCTGCTGCGGCACGAGGCGCGGCGGGGCGAGCGCGTCATCGAGTTAACGGCGAAAGAATTCGCGCTGCTCGAATACCTGATGCGCCACCCCGGTCAGGCGCTCACGCGCACGCAGATCATCGATGCCGTCTGGCGCTATGACATGGAAGCGCTATCCAATGTCGTAGATATCTACATACATTACCTGCGCGACAAAATCGATCAAGGCTCCGGACATCCGCTCATCAAGACGGTGCGCGGTATAGGCTACAAGATCGACGCCGGAAGCGGCAGTAAAGGGGCCGCACGATGAACGCGGGCCAGGCTATCCTGACACGACTGCATCACGGAAGCAGGCGACGCACACCCGAGGCCGGGGCGGCGCTCTTTCAAGATCTGCGTATCCGCCTGACACTCTGGTATTGCGGCGTATTAAGCGTTGCGCTGGTGCTCTTCGGGGTGGCTCTTTACCTGGGGACGCAATACTTCCTGCTCTCTCCCATCGAGCACCAGGTAGCTCAGAATGCGCAGATGCATGCGCATCTGTGGCTCTCGGACCATCTCGATGATGCCTGTCCCTTATCCCAGCACCCGGAACAGTTTGGTCCCTCCACTCCTGGCTTCCAGATGCCCGAGATGCTTGCATGCTTCGACCAGCATGGCGTCTTGCTGCCGGGCGAACATACTATCGGGCTGCCGCCTGCTTTTCTGAGCAATCTCGCCCCCGTGCAAGCGGCTTTACAGACGGGCCAGCCTGCTACGGATACTGTCGACGGAGGGGAACATGTCGGGCCAATCTATCGCTATGCCCTGGCGGTCCCTAATGCCGACGGGAGCGGCTATAGCGGCGTCGTGCTCATTGGCGAATCTATCGGGGCGCAGGAATCCGCGCTCTCAGCGCTGCTTGCCCTCCTGCTGGTACTGGGGGGTATGGCGCTGCTTGGCGCCAGCGTGGGCGGGCTATTCCTGGCAAATCGCGCGCTGGCGCCGGCGCGGCTGGCCTGGAGCAATCAGCAGCGCTTCATCGCCGACGCATCGCACGAATTGCGTACTCCCCTGACGCTGCTGCGGGCCGATGCCGAGGTGCTGCTGCGCAGTCGCGAGCGCCTGCCTTCTGAGGATGCAGCACTGCTTGAGGATATCGTGACCGAAGCGAACCATATGGGCCATCTCGCCAGCAACCTGCTCGCGCTCGCTCGCCTGGATGCTGGCGCGGTGCATCGCGAGCATGAAGTGGTCAGCCTCGGCGCGCTGGCCCGGCGGACGGTGCGGCGCGTCGCGGCCCTCGCCGAACAGCGCGGCGTCACGGTTCAACTGGAGGAGGTTAGCAACGATGTGTATGTGATCGGGGATAGCGTACTGCTGGAGCAGGCGGCGCTGGCACTGCTCGACAATGCCATCAAGTATAACCGCAGCGGCGGCCAGGTCAAAGTGCGTGTGGAGAAACGCAATGGAGCGGCGCTGCTGGAGATCAACGATACCGGCATCGGTATCCCCGCCGAGCATCTGCCACATCTGGGCGAGCGCTTCTATCGTGTCGACAAGGCGCGCTCACGCAGGGCGGGAGGAACGGGCCTCGGCCTCTCTATTGCTCGTGGCATCGCCGCAACTCATGGGGGAGAACTGCGCATGACGAGTGTGCCCGAGCAAGGAACGACGGTCACGCTCATGCTGCCCCTGGCAAGCGTGGCTGCGCGAGACGCGGGAAGATCCCTACAAAGCTAACAGCGTCTCCATATAGCCTGCGAAGGCTGCGTAGGGGCCGACAAAGGGAATCTCTTTAACCAGCTCTTGCAGGCGCGCGGAGCCGAAGCCGCGCCGCGCCAGGCCATTCAGCCATACACGCGCTTTCTGCACTCGCGCTCTGTCGGCCTCAGCCGGCGGCTGATTGCCCTGCCCGCGCCCGTAGTTGTAGCGGCGCAGCAGGTCGGGATCACGCAGGTAGGCGTGCAGGAGGGGGATGAGCACTACGCGGATCGCCTCCTCCTCGACGTTGAGGCGCAGGTACTCGGCCAGTATAGAGGGATCGGGCGCCGCAGCGCTGCCCATCGCTTGCAGGAGATTTGCCCGCTTCTCCGCAGTGGAGCGCAGAGGATGAAGGTAGCGCGCCTGCTCATCGAGGCGGACATCGTACAATGAGCCGATGAGCGTTGCGCCATAGCCCATGCGCCCTACCCAGCCGGAGACGGCAGGCTTATATATGTTCTGATCCGTACTGCTTTGCCATTCCTGCGCTGTCTGTCGCGTGATCGGCCAGCGCAGCCATATGCGCGGAGGCGTGACCTGCGGATCGAGAAACATCACTTCGTGCGCCGCTGCGATGACGGCTTCTATAAACGCCTCCTGCTTCTCGCGTCGGTTATTGCCGATAATCCAGGTATCGATGATGCCGGCCTGGCGGTAGGCTTCGTGGCGGCGGCTCCATTCCTCGATATCGAGCGGCGCACACTGAAACTCTACAGCCCAGCGCGCACCGCCCTCATGGACAATGAAGATATCTGCGATGCGGTTCGGCTCTGGAAGTCGCTCCTCAAGCGTCACGCTGGCGCGGGGGAACTGGTCGCGCAGCCATTGGGCGAGCACAAGCTTGCCGCGAGCATGGCGGACCGTCTCCGCCTCGGTGCTCCACGCGCACTCGCCCTTCTGGTGCGCGAAGTGCAGTTGGGTGCGTTTTGCTGGCCCGCCGCGCACATGCACAACGCCACGACAATTGGGGCAGTACAGCATGCGTTCGTGCGACCAGCGCTGCAATTGTTCCAGCGGCGTCTCCTCGGCGACAAGCGGGCGTCCGTCGGGACCATAAGCAACGAGCATAGCGCTAACCCCTGCTCAAAAACGGCCATGAGAGGACGACCAGGGGTCGTCTCTACATTCTATAGCGAGCGCGAGGATAGACGCAATTGGAGAGATGACCCTTGCGGTCGTCTTTCAGCATCAAATCCACCCGGCCTGACTATCTTTCCTGAACCATCCTCTACTTCATCAGAACATTCTCTGCCAGTTGTCGATTTCCGGTAAAAAAAGATGTTGCCGCGGAGGCCCTTTGCATGTTAAGCTAAGGGCCATGTGATTGTGTTCGTCAAGGGATTACACGACAGCCGGGAGGTTGAATCATGACCGAAGCTTCCGAGGCGCTCAGGTCGGCGCCGTTCCGCATCGGCGTCTATGCGCTGATCTTTGATGAGGGGCGTGTGCTGCTGGCACTGCGGCGCGACATCGACTGGTGGAATCTACCCGGCGGGGGCATGGAGGCCGGCGAGACCGTCGAGGAGGCGATGCGCCGCGAGGTGCGCGAAGAGACGGGCCTGGAGGTCGTGGTTGAGCGGCTGGTAGGAGTCTACTCCAAACCCCAGAAACAGGAAGTTGTGCTTACCCTGCGTTGTCAGGTTGTTGGCGGCACCCTCACAGCGACGCAAGAGTCGCGGGAGTGCCGCTTTTTCATGCCCAATGAGCTGCCCGTCAATACGCTGCCCAAGCATCGCCAGCGCGTAGAGGATGCGCTGCTCAATCAGGAGCGCGCGGTGCTGCGCGATCAGCGTACCAGCACCGAAGAGGATCAACGTCTCCCCGCGCACTAAAGCAGCCTGTCATCCCTCGCTTTCAAGCGGCCTGTCATCCCCCGCTTTCAAGAAAGCTGTGTACACGTTCGCAGATCCCGGCCTTTAAACAAGCAGATTGTACATCATTTCCTCCCGGCTACTTGAGCGGTGCTTTAACGCTATCGTGGTTCCCTGCATGGCTCTCTTTGTCACTCATCATTGTTGTGCAGCGTGATATCATGGATGTTATTTCCAGAAAGGGAGAGATTTTATGACAACAACGACACATTACGACGCGATTGTGATTGGCTCCGGGCAGGGTGGCGGTCCGCTCTCCACAGCGTTCGCGGGCGCCGGGTGGAAGACGGCGATAATCGAGCGCGAGCACGTCGGGGGCACCTGTATAAACGAAGGCTGCACCCCGACAAAGACGATGGTTGCCAGCGCGCGAGTCGCCTATCTCGCCAGGCGTGGGGCTGACTATGGCGTGCAGACCGGCCCCATAAGCGTGGATATGAAGGTGGTGCGCAAGCGGAAACGCGATATCGTCGAGAGCTTTCGCGGAGGAAGCGAACGGCGCTTGAAGAACGCGCCAGGGCTGGATCTGCTGATGGGTGAAGCGACCTTTACCGGTCCGAAAACGCTGGAGGTGCGCATGAACAGCGGCGAACTGCGCACAGTGAGTGCGAATATGATCTGTATCAATACCGGAGACCGGCCGGGACGGCCAGCGCTGCCGGGCTTAGAGCAGGTGCCGGCGCTCGATTCCACCTCGATTATGGAACTGGATAGCGTACCGGAGCATTTGCTGGTGCTTGGCGGCGGCTATGTCGGATTAGAGTTCGGGCAGATGTTTCGCCGCTTCGGCAGCGCGGTCACGATTGTGCAGCGCGGCGAGCAATTGCTGGCGCGCGAAGATCCCGATGTGGCGGATGAAGTGGCGAAGATCTTGCGCGAGGATGGCATAGAGGTGCTGCTGCGGACTTCGGCGCAGCGCGTAGCACGCTCCGGCGATGGTCGCATCCAGTTGACTGTGCGTGCTCCCGATGGCGAGCGCACAGTGACGGGATCGCATCTCCTGCTGGCTGCCGGGCGCGTGCCCAATAGCGAGAAGCTCAATCTGGAGGCAGCCGGGGTGCGAACCGATAAGCGTGGCTACATTCAGGTCGATGACAGGCTGGAGACGAACGTGCCCGGCGTCTACGCGCTGGGCGATGTCAAGGGCGGGCCGGCCTTCACGCATATTTCGTATGACGATTTTCGCATCTTGCGGGCGAATCTGCTTGAGCATGGAGATGCCAGCATCAAGGATCGCCTGGTCTGCTATACCGTTTTCATCGATCCGCAGCTCGGACGCGTTGGCCTGAGCGAAACGGAGGCGCGTGAGCAGGGACGCTGCATCAAAGTCGCGAAGATGCCCATGAACTATGTCGCTCGTGCACTGGAGGTCGATGAACCGCGTGGTTTTATGAAGGCGGTGGTCGATGCCGACACGCAGCGTATTTTGGGCGCGGCAGTGCTGGGCATCGAGGGTGGCGAACTGATGTCGATGCTGGAGATCGCCATGCTCGGCAAGCTGCCCTACACCGTGCTCAAAGAGGCCATCTTCGCGCATCCGACGCTTGCCGAGTCGCTGAACAATCTATTCGGCATGTTCGAGGCATAGATGTGGTGCAAAATGGCCGGAGAAGACGATCCTTACGGGGCGTATTGCCTCGTATGGTAGAATAATACCATCTGCTTGAGAAACGCAACTTCCGGGAGATCAAGAGGTATCACTATGTCTCTCATCAAATACTACGAACAGCCAGCGCTGCGCGACCCGGTGGTGGTAGTTGCATTTGGCGGCTGGAACGACGCCGCCGATGCTGCTACTACTGCCGTCAAGTACCTGATTGACCGCTGGGAGCCTACCAAATTCGCGGAGATTGATTCCGAAGATTTCTTCGTCTTCACGGAGACGCGGCCCACGGTCAGGTTCACCGAAGGTCTACAGCGCACCATTGTCTGGCCTACAAATCAGTTCCTGGCTCATGTAACCCCGGACCTCAATCGCGATGTCGTCCTCCTCATCGGCGTCGAGCCGCAATTGAAGTGGAAGACGTTCAGCAACATCTTTATCGAAGCTTGCAAGCGCCTGAGCGTCTCGGAGGTTGTCTTTCTCGGCGCGCTGCTGGCCGAGGTGCCGCATTCGATAGCGGTGCCCGTTACCGGCACGTCTTCAAACGTTGACGTGCGGGAGCGGCTGCGCGAGATGGATATTCATAGCTCGCGCTACGAGGGGCCAACCGGCGTCATCGGCGTTTTACAGGATGCCTGCCGGCGTGCCAATATTCCCTGCGCCAGCCTGTGGGCAGCCGCTCCGCACTATCTGGCCGCGACGCCCAATATCAAGGTAACGGCGGCGCTGCTGACCTACGTGAATGCCTATCTCTCCTTCGGCCTTGATCTGAGCGACATCCAATCGGATGCCGTGCACTTCGAGGAGCAAATTACGGCCCTCGTCGCGCGCGATCCAGAGGCCAGCGCTTACGTCCATAAGCTGGAGGAGCAGTTGACGAAAAAGGGGATTGATGAAGAGAACGAGGAAGACGATGATGAGGATGATTTCGTCCAGCCGGATCGGGTAAATAGCAGCGGTCCCTTGCCGAGCGCGGATACCTTGATCCGCGATGTGGAAGAACTGTTGCGCAAGCAGCGCGAAAACGGCCCCCAGAAACCAGATGATGACGATGAAGAGGATGAATAGTGAATGAGTAGTGCTCCCTATAGTCTGGAAGAGGTTTTTCAGCCGCGCTCCGTTGCCATCCTGGGCGCCTCGCGCGCACCGCAGAAGTGGGGCAATGTGGCGGCGAAGCAATTGATCGCCGGAGGTTTTCCCGGCGATATTTATCTTATCAATCCTTCTGTTCCCGAGATCCTGGGAAGGGCTACCTATCCCAGCCTGCGCGATGTGCCGGCCCCCGTCGATCTGGCGGTAATCGCCACCTCCTTTCAGCATGTAATGCAGGGCGTCGATGATTGTATCGCGCATGGCGTCAAAGGCATCGTGATTATTACGGCGGGCTTCAGCGAGACGGGGGCGGAGGGCCGCGAACTGGAGCGGCAACTGGTCGCGCGCTGCCGCGAGCATGGCATCCGCGTCATTGGCAGCAATTGTATGGGGCTGTACGTGCGGCGCTCCCATCTCAACGCGCTGGGCATGGTCTTTCCGCTGCCCGCCGGTCCGATTGGACTGGTCTCACAGAGCGGCAACCTGGGGATGTATTTTTTTGCCCAGGCGCAACTGGATGGCCTGGGCTTCACGACCTTTTTAAGCGTGGGCAATGCCGTCGATGTCAGCTTCCCCGAATGCATACGCTATCTGGCCGGCGATCCCGAAACCACCGTTATCGCCGGCTATGTCGAGGCCATCCAGGAGGAGATGCTGCGCCAGGTCACGCAGGAGTTGTACCAGCAAGGACGCTACAAGCCGATTGTCATTTTGCTAAGCGGCGCCACCGAGGTAGGAGTGCGCGCGGCCCTTGCCCACACCGGCAGCATAGCCAGGATACGACCAGACAATGATACGAGCCTCGCTGGCAGCGGGGTTATACGCGTCCTGCGCTCGGATGAACTCTTTCCAGTCGCCCGGGCGCTTGCAACCCAGCCTCCTATGCCGGGGGGAGGTCGTCGCGTGGCGATCATCGGCGACGGGGGTGGCAGTTCCGTAATCAGCGGCGATGCAGCGGTGCGTATGGGCCTGGAGGTTCCCATACTGAGCGATAAAACCCAGCAGGAACTGCGCGCACTGATGCCGGCCCGCGCCACTTCGACCAATCCGGTTGATGTTGCCGGGGCTGCCGATGAAGATCCTCTCTCCTTCGCGCATCTCACAGAAGTGTGCCTCAAGGATGCGGGGGTTGATGGCGTAATTATCACCGGACTGTTCGGCGGCTATCGCTGGCTATTGTCCGAGGCGTTCGGGGAGCGTGAAGAGGCGGCTGCGCGCGCGCTGGGCCAGCTTGTGCGCCATTATCGCAAGCCCGTTCTCGTGCAGACCATTTACGCCCGTCACGACATCCCCGCCCTGCACATTCTGAGAGAGGAGCACGTCCCCTATTACGAGTCCATCGAGATTACCTGCCGCGCTATGGCTGCTCTGGCGGAAGTTGGAGAGTTTTTAGCGCGTCGTGATGGATTTGATTGAGAACGTTCAGGTATCGAAAATAATGACGGAGGCAAGCCAGTGAACCGCCGGGACATGATCCGCATGAGCGATGAAGAAATTCGCGGCTTTCTTGAAGAGCAGCGCACCCTCCAGGTAGCCACCATCGATCACGATGGATGGCCGCACCTGGTAGCGATGTGGTATGTGTTGATAAATGACCAGGTAGTTTTCTGGACATATGCCAGATCGCAGAAGGCCGTCAACCTGCGGCGAGATGCCAGGCTCACCTGCCTCGTAGAAACCGGCGAGCGCTATGATGAACTGCGCGGCGTCCAGATCAAGGGGCGGGCGGTCATCCGCAACGATGTTGAAACCGTGCGGCGCATCGGCGAGATCATCTGGC
>DATGLE010000084.1:0-12936 GCA_035294325.1 Ktedonobacteraceae bacterium
CCGTCTTCTACCTGCCCCCGTCTTCTACCCGCCCCCGTCTTCTACCTGCCCACGTCTTCTACCCCCGCCTCTTTCTCCATTCCTTGCATTTCGTTTAGATATTTGCCTCACAGGCAGCCACAGGATACCCAAGAATATCGCGAGCAACGCGGCTGAAAGAATCGGGATTGCCGCTGCACCAGATCTGGAGCGTCCCCTCGCCCTGCGGCTGGCCCGGCCCTGCGGGATGCAGCATCCCCTCGGCATCGAGTACCGCATGCGTCCGCCGCGCAATAGCCGAGGCGCTATCGATCACCTGCACGTTCTTGCCCACGACGCGCTCGATCACCGGGCGCAGAGCGGGAAAATGCGTGCATCCGAGCACGAGCACGTCGATATCCTGAGCGAGCAGGGGACGCAGGGCGCAGCGCACGGTCTCTTCAACCTCCGGGCCGTCAAGTTCGCCGCGCTCGACCAGCGTTACCATCTCTGGACATCCGACGGCGTAGACCTGGATGCCCTCGGCAAAATCGTCGATAAGCTGGCGCAGGTACGCGGCCTTCGCGGCCTGGTTAGTGGCGGCCACGCCGATGCGCCCATGCCTGGTCAGGCGAGCGGCGGGCTTTACTGCTGGCACAACTCCCACGAAGGGAAGCGAGAAGGTGGCGCGCAGCGTGTTGAGCGCCGCCTGCGAGGCGGTATTGCAGGCAATGACGATCAGCTTCACGCCCTGCTCGATCAGAAAGCGGCAGGCATTCGTCGTCAGATTGGTGATGTCGGCGTCGCTTCTCGCGCCATAAGGAATGTGCGCGGTATCGCCAAAATAGATGTAGTTCTCTGCGGGGAGTTCCTGGCGGAGCGCGGAGAGGATGGTCAGCCCTCCCGCTCCCGAATCGAAGACGCCGATGGGCGCCAGAGATATCTCTCTCTCATTATCTCTATCTTGCTCTTCCATAAAATACTTCAATCTATTCTCATAAGCGCCGGCGAACGGCGCTCTTGATTTAGTATGGTGCTCGATAAGGTGGAGGCCCGCAGGGCCTCCACCTTATCGAGCACCATACTATTCAATGCTGCGGAATTCGTGCTGCTCGCCGAAGACACGGCGCATGGCATCGCTGATCTCGCCCAGCGTTGCGTATGCCTCGACGGCATCGATAATCAGGGGCATGAGGTTCTCCGTGCCGGCTGCTGCCTGTTCGAGCGCGCTCAATCTCTGCCGCACCAGTTCGTTGTCGCGGCGCTGGCGCAGTGCGGCAAGCTTCGCCTTCTGCCGCCTGCCCACTTCCGGGTCAACGTGCAGCAGCGCGGGCCGCTCCTCCTCTTCCTGCACGAAGCGATTGACGCCGACGACGATGGCACGCTGCTGCTCCATAGCAAGCTGGTAATCATAGGCCGCCTGCTCTATCTCGGCCTGCATAAAGCCGCGCTCGATGGCCCGCACGCTGCCGCCCAGTTCGTCTATCTGCTGGATGTAGCGCCAGGCTCGCTCCTCAATGGCATTGGTCAGCGACTCGACGTAGTAGGAGCCAGCCAGCGGATCAACCACGTCGGCCACCCCGGTCTCGTAGGCCAGGATCTGCTGTGTGCGCAGGGCGATGCGAGCGGACTCCTCGGTTGGCAGGGAGAGCGCTTCGTCCTTCGCGTTGGTGTGCAAGGACTGCGTGCCCCCCAGCGCTGCCGCGAGGGCCTGATACGCTGTGCGCACGATATTATTGTCGGGCTGTTGTGCCGTCAGCGTCGAACCGGCGGTCTGGGTATGGAAGCGCAGCATCATCGAACGCGGATCCTGCGCATGGAAGCGCTCGCGCATGATATGCGCCCACATGCGGCGCGCGGCGCGAAACTTGGCAACCTCCTCAAAGAGATTGTTATGGCTATTGAAAAAGAAAGAGAGCTGGCCGGCGAAGTGATCCACATCTAATCCGGCATCCAGCGCGCTCTGAACGTAGCTAATAGCGTTGGAGAGCGTGAAGGCGACCTCCTGCACAGCCGTCGCACCCGCCTCGCGGATGTGGTAGCCGCTGATACTGATGGTGTTCCAGCGCGGCAGATTTTCGGCGCAGTAGCGAAAAATATCGGTGACAATGCGCATGGAATGACGCGGCGGATAGATATACGTGCCGCGCGCGATATACTCTTTCAGGATATCGTTCTGCACCGTGCCGGAGAGCCTGCGTATCTCCGCGCCCTGCTTTCTGGCAACGGCGATATAGAGCGCCAGGAGGATGCTCGCGGTGGCATTGATGGTCATCGAGGTGCTGATACGTTCGAGCGGCAGGCCGTTCAAGAGGGTTTCCATATCCTCCAGGCTGGAGATAGAGACTCCGACCTTGCCAACCTCTCCTTCGGCCATCCTGTGATCGGCGTCATAGCCCATTTGCGTCGGGAGATCGAAGGCGACGGAGAGGCCGGTTGTGCCCTGAGAGAGCAGAAAATGGTAGCGCTTGTTCGATTCTTCGGCAGTGCCAAAACCTGCGTACTGGCGCATGGTCCAGAGCCGCGAGCGATACATGCCGGGATGAATGCCACGCGTGAAGGGGAATTCGCCGGGGTAGCCCAGCTTTTCATGTGTGTCGAAGTCGCGCAGATCCTCTTCCGTGACCAGATCCGGCACCGGTATATCAGAACTGGTGACAAATTGCTCGTGTCGCTGCTGTGCTTTTTCGCGCGCGCGCTGCGCGGTGGTCTGACGCCATTCCTCGGCGTTCTTGCTCATATGCAGGTCCATACACATCCCCCTTTCATCACCTCGCATTATAGCATATGGGCAGCGAATGTATATCATTCCCGACGCCCTTACTCGCTTGCACCTGCTCCGCTCGCCTTATAGAAGTTAAGGTGTGGGAACATGTGGGCAGTGCACATTCCCACACCTTAACTTCTCTTCTTTGCGCGCTTCTGCCACGCCAGCGATCTGGTCAGTGGTGTGGGAACATGTGGGCAGTGCACATTCCCACACCTTAACTTCTCTTCTTTGCGCACTTCTGCCGCGCCAGGGATCTGGTCAGTGGTGTGGGAGCGGGCGCTGAGCGCCCGCTCCCCACTGACCAGATCCTGCGAGCGCCACAGGCGCGAGAATGACAAAAGACTGCAACATATGGTATGGTTAATTGCAAGGCAACCAGGCGGCGTTGCCTGGAAAAGAACGATGAAAGATAGGAGACAGGCGTATCATGACATCCACACTATTACTTGCGGGCATTGCTCAACATGTGATCAAAACGGATCGATTACGCACCGCCTACCTTGAGGCTGGTAATGGGAACGTACCTCTGGTGCTGGTTCACGGGAATTGTTCCTCCTCCCTCTTCTTCCAGGATTTCATGCTGGCACTGGCCGCAATGGAGCGCTACAAGATCTACGCCCCGGATCTGCGCGGCTATGGCGATACCGAGACGGTGCCGGTGGATGCAACACGCGGGCTGGCCGACTTCTCGGACGACCTCGCGGCATTCGTAAGAGCGTTGAATCTCAGCCACTTTCATTTATTCGGCTGGTCGCTGGGAGGCAATGTCGCGTTGCAATACGCCATCGACTATCCCGGCGCCCTGCGTTCGCTCACTTTGCAGTCAACCGGCTCGCCTTTCGGCTTCGGTGGCACGAAAGGGGCGGAGGGTACGCCAACCTGGCCCGACTATGCTGGAAGCGGCGGCGGAACGGCCAACCCCGCCTTTGTGCAGGCAATAGCGCAGGGGGATCGTGGAGACGGCCAGGCGTCGCCGCGTACCGTCATGAACACCTTCTATTTCAAGCCACCATTCCGCGCCGCCCCTGATCGCGAGGAAATCTATGTCAGCTCTCTTCTCTCGACGAAGACGACGCCGGGCAATTATCCTGGCGATTCCGTCACCTCTCCGAACTGGCCGAACGTGGCCCCCGGCACTCAGGGAGTGAACAATGCACTCTCACCGAAATATATGAACCAGGGCAACTTCGCCACGATCAATACAAAGCCGCCGGTGCTATGGATACATGGCAGCGACGATCAGATCGTCTCTGATACCTCGCTCTTCGATTTCGGTTTTCTCGGGCAACTGGGTGCCGTTCCCGGCTGGCCCGGCGCGGAGACTTACCCTCCTCAGCCAATGAAGACGCAGGTTCGCACAGTTCTGGAACGCTACCGGGCGAACGGCGGGGCGTATCGTGAGGTCGCTCTGCCCGATTGCGGGCACTCGCCACATATCGAGAAGCAGGATGAGGTGGTGGGGCTTTTCTCCGAGTTCGTCGATTCTCAGAGGTGAATTAAACGACCCCGGGAAAGACGGCACAGGCCAGACGCCCCTTGCGGCCATCCGGCACAATGTAGAGACGCCCCTTGCGGGCGTCTGGCTTGCGGGCGTCTGGCTTGTGGGCGTCTGGCTTGCGGGCGTCTGGCTTGCGGGCGTCTGGCAACGCGCCTCCGGCAACGCACCTCCGGCAACGCACCTCCGGCAACACACCTCCGGCAACACACCTCCGGCAACGCGCCTCTGGCACAATGTAGAGACGCCCGCAAGGGGCGTCTCTACATTTCTTGCCCCATCTGGCAAACATTCATTGTTCGCCGGCGGCGATGACGATAAGCGTCTCGTTCTGGTCAACCGTCTGCCCTTTGCTTACGCGTACCTCCTTGACGGTCCCTGCGATAGGCGAGGAGAGATCGTTCTCCATTTTCATAGCCTCAAGTACCACCACGGTTTGTCCCTGCTCAACCCTGGCGCCCTGCTCCACGGGGACGCCGACCACGAGGCCAGGCATAGGGGCCTGCACTGTCGCCTCTCCGGCGCCCGCCGCCCCGCGCGCCAGCCCCGTCAGGAGCCTGGTACGTTCATCCTCGACTCTGACCTCGAAGCGCTGCCCGGCAATCTGGATCTCGAAGGTCTCGCTATCTTTCTGGTCGGGCCTGGTGATGCAGCGAGCAAAAACATCGTAGGAGGCCCCGGCGATGATGAGGCTGTAATGGCCGCCCACGCTCGCATTTCTTCTGGCATCCGCCGCAAGTTGCGCAATCTGCCGCCAATCGATAGTGTGCTCCAGCCCCTCTAATGTAATACTGGACGGCAGGCCGTTTCCACTGACATCGATATGGTAGCTGTGCTCGTTCACGGTTGCGATATATGCCATAGCTTGATCTCTCCTCCGACACTGTGTTGTACCACCCTCACCCGCTGACCACGCGCACGGCTGCGCCACGCAATGAACGTATGTGTGTGGTGTGGGCCAGGCGCTTCGCGCCTGGCCCACACCACACACATACAGAAGGCGAGCGCCGCAGGCGCGAGCACGCGAAGGGGACAGCAGAGGTGAAGCCCTGCACTCCCATCATTGTATCATATTGCAAATTTTCTAACGTTGCTCTAACACTTTTCCTATGCGGTTCTAACAATGGCTGTGGCATACTCTCGACTGGAGGCTGAAATAGAGGAAGAGATAACACAGGACAAGAGGCAATGTACGCGGAGAATCACAATCCACAAGGTATCGCCAGTGAGAATACTCATTGTCCTCCGCAGCAGGAAGGGCAGCCGCTGCGCTGCGCAAACTGCGATATAGAGATCCTCTGGTCTCCAACCGTTGTGCAGGGCAGAACCTATTGCTGCACAGGTTGCGCAGCGGGCGGCCCCTGCAACTGCGACTATTCACAGTATCACTCGGTGAACATTGCCGGTGTTATCCATTACGGCATGAATGAACAGACTTGAAAAGGAGAATGGAGAGTGGCAAAGATTCATCCAATTGGCGACCGTGTGGTCGTAAAGCCAGCGCCAAAAGAGGAAGTGACGAAAAGCGGTATCGTTATTCCTGATACCGCGAAAGAGAAGCCCCAGGAGGGGACCGTAATAGCCGTCGGAAGTGGGCGCTTGCTGGATAACGGCGATCGCGCACCGATTGATGTGCGCGAGGGTGATCGCGTGCTCTTCGCCAAATATGGCGGCACAGAGTTCAAGCTGGACGAAGAAGAGTACCTGGTACTCAAAGAGAGCGATATACTCGCCGTTATCGGATAGTCTCGAAGGGAAGGAAAATGCACTATGGCAAAACAGCTCGTATTTGATGAAGAAGCTCGCCGCTCGTTGAAAAAGGGCATCGATATCCTGGCCGGCGCGGTAAAAAGCACCCTCGGACCAAAGGGACGCAACGTAGCACTCGACAAGAAATTCGGCGCGCCCAGCGTCACCCATGATGGTGTGACCGTCGCCAAAGAGATTGAGCTGGAGAATAAATTCGAAAATATGGGCGCGCAACTGCTCAAAGAGGCCGCGACCAAGACCAATGATGTCGCTGGCGACGGCACGACGACAGCAACCGTGCTCGCGCAGGCTATCGTCAATGAAGGACTCAAGAACCTGGCCGCCGGTGCCAACCCCATGCAGTTGAAGCAGGGCATCGACAAGGGGACCGAGGCCGTTGTCGAGTACATCCGCAAGATGGCGATTCCTGTTGAGGGCAAGAAGGAGATTGCCCAGATCGCCTCGATCTCGGCCGCCGATGAGCAGATCGGCGAACTGATCGCCGACGTAATGGACAAAGTTGGCAAGGACGGCGTAATCACGGTTGAGGAGTCGCGCGGCATCAACTTCGAGACCGAGTACGTCGAAGGTATGCAGATCGACAAGGGCTACATCTCTCCCTACTTCGTCACCAACTCGGAGAAGATGGAAGCCTCCCTTGAAAACCCCTACATCCTGATTACCGACAAGAAGGTCAGCGCGGTCCAGGATATCCTGCCGTTGATCGAGAAGATTGTGCAGCAGGGCAAGCGCGAGATCGTAATTATCGCCGAGGATGTCGATGGCGAGGCTCTGCCGACGCTGGTGGTCAACAAGCTGCGCGGCGTCCTCAATGTGCTCGCCGTCAAGGCCCCCGGCTTCGGTGATCGCCGCAAAGAGATGCTGCGTGACATCGCTGTGCTGACCGGCGGCCAGGTCATCAGCGAGGAGATGGGGCGTCGCCTCGACAGCGCCACGCTCGCCGATCTTGGCACGGCTCGCCTGGTCATCGCCAACAAGGATGAGACAACCATCGTTGAAGGTCATGGCAACCCGGCCGATATTCAGGCCCGCATCCGCCAGATCAAGGCGCAGATCGAGGAGACGACCAGCGACTATGACCGCGAGAAGTTGCAGGAGCGCCTGGCAAAGCTGGCCGGTGGCGTTGCGCTAATTAAGGTCGGCGCTGGCACCGAGGTCGAACTGAAGTATCGCAAGACTCGCGTTGAGGATGCTCTCTCCGCCACCCGCGCCGGTGTTGAAGAGGGTATTGTTCCAGGCGGCGGCGTTGCGCTGCTGAACGCTGTCGAAGCGCTGGATAATCTGCACCTTGAAGGCGATGCCGGAACCGGTGTCTCTATCCTGCGCCGCGCCCTGGAGGAACCGCTGCGCCAGCTTGCCGCGAATGCCGGTAAGGATGGCTCGGTCATCGTCGAAGGCGTGCGCCGCGCGCAGAAGGAGAAGGGCAACAATCACATTGGCTACAACGTGCTGACCGATCAGTACGTGGATATGGTCGAGGCCGGCATTATCGATCCGGCGAAGGTGACACGCTCGGCTCTCCAGAATGCCACCAGCATCGCGGCGATGATCCTGACGACGGAGGCGCTGATTACCGATCTGCCCGAGAAGGAGAAGCCCGCAGCTCCCGCGATGCCTGAATACTAATCCACCCCCCGTCGCGTTACATAGATACTACAATATACCGGTTATGCAGAGCATAACCGGTATATTGTTAGAATGTGTCTGATTGCCAGCGCCACGCCTGCTCGCGCCTGCGGCGCTCGCCGGCTCTGAGGGATGATGTGGACACATGCGCGCAACGCGCATGTGTCCACATCATCCCTCAGAGCCCCGGGTGCGGATCCGCCGCGCCACCGCCAGGCGAGAGCACCGAGCCTCGGACACTTTCTTAGTATCTAAGACGGTGATGGCGTGTCGCGGCGGCCAACACTGCGGTCAATCTTGCCGCCGCTGTTCAGCAAGATGGCGCGGGCACGTGACCTTCGACTGACGTTCTGGGCATCGGGGAGGCGCACGGCGACGACGGTGCGTGTGCCGGGAGCCGGCCGCGTGGATGACGTGCTCAGCCCGGACATATTCTGTCCGATGTCGCCGCGCACACGCCCGGGTCGCGTCAATACAACGATAATGCCGAGCACAACGCCGACGATAAGGCCGATAATCCAGCCCTGCGGCTCCAGAACACTGGACGAGGCAAAGTGCGCGACGAATCCGAGCGCTCCGAACACGATGCCGGCAATGATGACGAGGAGTATGCTGAGCACAGGGTTGGGGGCACTGCGCTGCGTTTGCAGGAAGAATTCGCTGCGATTCGTGCTCGGCCCGTGTACACGGAACTCGCCCGCGCCCACGATTCCTTCCTGCAACTGGTAGACCTCTTCCTCGCCAAATCCTTCTTTACGCAGTTTTTCAGCCGCCGCGTCCGCCTTCTCCTCGGATGGGAAAACCGCCAGCAGGTCATAGTCAGCATGTTGTTGCTGTTGTTGTTGCATGGCTATGGCTCCTAAAAAGGTGTTTATGCTGTTCGCTCTATTATACACACTCTTTCTGCTCAGGGAAAATACTATCCCGGCGTGGGTGTCAGGGTGTGCCTGGCTGCCGGCACTTGAGCGTGCTCACGCCTTATAGAAGACATCGAGTGGGAAATGCGCAAAGCGCATTTCCCACTCGATGTCTTCTATAAAGGGTCTGGCGGAGTCGCACAAAGGAGGAATAATGTGGTGCAGGCACAGGCGTGCTGCGCCTGTGCCTGCACCACATTATTCACAGGTGAGCGCCGCAGGCGCTCGTCAACGTCGAGGGGAGTAGCGGGCAAGACTTTTTTAGGGTATGATAGGTGCAGTCTTTGAGGGTATGAGCGCCGGGCCATCAACGAAAAACGGAGGGAGGGAGAATATGGAGCTTTCAGACGACGAAATCTCCTTTCTCATCGAGGCAATTGAGGATCGCCTGGCTCTGTTACGCAGATTGCCGCCGGGCGCGTGGCGCGATCAGCGCATTGCGGCGCTCGAAGGCGTTGCCCGCAAGCTTGACCCCGCTATTCCGCAAAGCGCGCAGCAGTGGGAGGACGACGAGTCCGCGCTACAGACGCAGCGCCATCCCGTTATGCCGGTGAGCCTGACCTGCCCCTTCTGTCAGAACCCGATCAAGGCCGGCGACAACTTTTGCCTGAACTGCGGCAATCGCCTGGCGCCCGCCGCACAGTTGTCGCAGCGCATGCCGCCAGCGGTCCAGGAAGATATCGAGCTTCCGGCCAAATTTATTGTCTGCGCGAACCATAAGGGGGGGCCGCGCCGGGGCAGCCTCCTGCACTGTCCCTTTTGTGAGGAGATCATCCAGCCTGGCGACAACTTCTGCTTGAAGTGCGGCAATCGCCTTAAATTCGGCAATATGCCCATTGTTCAGGAATATTGCCTGCCTGAGAAGGGGGTTATCCACATTGGACGCGCGCCCGGCAGCGATATCTGCCTTACGAACAGCAGGATCATCTCGCGCCATCACGCCACCGTGAGCCGCCGCGACGATCAGTACATGCTCTGCGACGAAAATAGCTCCAACGGCACCCTGATTAACGGCCAGCCGCTTGAGCCGAAGAAGCTCTATCCCCTGCACGATAGCGACCAGGTGCGCATCGGCGATTACTACCTCATTTTCCGTACCGCTCGCCCCGTACACACGGAGCGGGCCGACTTCTTTGACGACGGGTGAATATACATTTTCCTTGAACCATAGGCATGTCATCCTGAGCGAGAGCGAAGGATCCGATGGCGCACGCGGCTCCTTCGCTCTCGCTCAGGATGACATGTGCTCTCTCTTCCACTGCATCTGGGCCTGCTGCAAGCCCAGCAACTCCTGCTCAAGCCGGGTGATCTGTTGCTGCAACTGCTGCTTCTGCTGCTGAGGATGTAAAAGGCGCAGATCCTCGAACCATTTATAGCCCAGGCGCAGCAGTCCACGCGGCACGAACGCCGCCGTCTCATAGTACTGGGAGCGTGTGTTAGACATCTGTATGGTAATCTGTTTCAGGTAGAGCTTCAACTGCTTGATCTCTAGCCTGAGCTGAGCGATCTGTTCTTTGTATGGATCCTGTGGCCTTGCCGCCCTGCTGCCCCGGCGCGCCGGCGCATTCAGGGACATGCCTGAGAGAGCGGGAGCGTAGGGAGTGACGCCGCCGGCCTCGCGTAAGGGAACGCCGCAGTTTTCACAGAAGTGCGCACCATCCTGTATACGGTGGCCGCATGCGTTACAGAACATCGTTATTTCCCCCTTAAAATGCTATCAGGAGTTATCCCTTAATCTGACCCGGATGGCTCTGGCACGCGCCGATAGCGTCATCGCATCGCGCTCACGCCCGACCTTACGCAAGAAATCCGTATAGGTTTCCAGGAGCAGGGCCACCTGTTCATGCTCAGGCCCGTATGCCTGCTCCATAATCGCCAGGGCGCGCTGATACAACGGCTCAACCGCCTCCAATCTGTTCTGCTCATTATAGCACGCGGCCAGATTGCTCAGGCCATAGGCGATATCGGGATGGTGCAGCCCAAAGGCTCTCTCATAGAGGATGAGGGCGCGACTCAAAAGTTCCTCGGCCTCGCTGCACCTGCCCTGGCTGGCATAGAAGATCGCGAGATTGTTGAGGCCATGTGCAACTTCGGGATGCTCGGGACCATACGCCTGCTCAAAGATAGCGAGTGCGCGCCGCAAACATCGCTCGGCCTCAGCGTAGCGGCCCTGCATGCCATAGAAATCGGCCAGGTGATTGAGCGTGCGCGCCAGTCCGGGATCACCGGGGGCCTCGCTCTCGTAGAGCCGCAGCGCCTGCCCGAAAGCGGCTTCAGCCTGCTCGCCTTTGTCCTGATTGATGAGCGCCAGAGCCAGGTGGTCGAACAACTGCGCGGCGAAGAGATGGTCCGGCTCCCCGGCCTGCTCGCTGATACTGATGGCACGCCTGAGTAGAGTTTCGGCGAGAGCAGCTTTGCCGCGATGCAGAAAGAAGTTCGCCAGCTGGTTGAGCGCCCTGGCAACTTCGAGATGGTCGTTGCCATAGATCGCCTGTGCTTGAGTGAGCGCACGCTGTAAGAGTGGCTCGGCCTGCTCATCCCTGTCCAGCGTTATGTAGAGATGGGCCAGGTAGGTGAAGGCGGTCACGATGCCGGGATGCTCGGGTGTACCCAACTGCCCGAACATAGAGACGGCCTGGTGCAGCAGCGCCTCGGCCTCCGCATATTGCCCACGCAGATAATTGTAGTAACCGGCCTTGCTCAGGAGTTGAGCCATCTCTGGCATAGCTATATTTAAGTATTTTTTGGCGGCAGCCAGAAATTGAACATGAAGAATGTAGCGCTTGCAGAGGGACCATGTTATACTGTCCTCGGGGTTGGGGAAGATGGTATTGACACTTCTCACTACGACCGCAAAGCCAGCATGCACATCCGCCTCTCCCAACCCATCCTTCAACAAGGCATGCACCACTCGTGGCAGCGAGAAAGAGGAACGGGCACCATCGCGCCAGAGCAGCCCATAGGCTCGCAGCGTGTCTAATGCCTCGCTCAGCGCGGCAGAACTCCCCCGCATTATCTCCAGTTCAGGCCCCAGATCGACGGTTTCCTGAGTGAAGAGCTGCTCGGGGATATCCGTCGGGCACAGGAAAGCACAGAGGCGCAGCAGTTTGACAGCCGCAGGATTGCTCTGCCCGACGCGTTCAAGCGCGAGGGCATAGGCGACGATGATCGGTTCGGGCAGATCAGGAGCGGAGAGTGCGCGCCGCCTCCAGGCCATGTTACGCCTGCGTAGATAGAGATGCTCATAGTGTTCCAGGGTAGAACCTGTGGTGTCGATATAAGCCGCGGCCAGGTCGAGAGCCAGCGGCAGGTAGTCCAGATCATGCGCGACCTCCCTGGCCCCCACGCGGGGCACGACGTGAACATCTTCGAGCAGGCTATTGAGCGGGGAGGATCCGTGCCCGGCGCAGCAGGAAGAGCGCGGCCTCCTCCGGGTCCATCGGACCGACGTGAAGGCGTTCGGCATCGAGCAGTGTACCGAGCGCGACAGCGCGCGAGGTCAGCAGGATACAGCCGCTATTCTTTAGCGTCAGAAATTCAAGGAGGCGCACCGGTTGATCGGCCTGGTCGAAGATGAGCAGCCAGTGCTCGTGTTCCTCCAGCCAGCGCCTGACCGCGCGCACGATGGATTCTTGATCCGCCAGATTACGCTCTGGCAGGTCCAGGATTTCGGCCAGCGCGGCAAAGTCGCGCAGCAGCGCTTCGCGCGAGGAGGCATCCACCCAGAGCACAGCTTCATAATCGTGAGCATGACGATAGGCATATTCAATGGCGATCTGCGTTTTGCCAATTCCGCCCCCCGCGACAGCATCACTGCCCGGCGCTGGCGTGAGCGCCATGATTCTGCCAGAGCGTAGACCGGCGTGCAGCGCGGCAAGCAACATCTCGCGCCCCGTGAAATAGGGATTGCTGGGATAGGGGACATTCCAGAGCGGGATCGGCGCACCCAGCGCTGGCTCCGCGCGCCAGGCGGAGGTGATATCCTCAATGATCTTGCGCAAGGCAATGGCAATTTCGTTGAAGGCAATATCGCGGTTGTGCCATACACGCTTGACGCTGATCGGCGCTCCGTTAGCCGGCAGCACTCTGAGGCGCTCATAGGGCGTACCGGCCAGCTTCGCAGGCCGCAAGAGAATAGGGATGAGACATACCTCTTTGCGCGCGTGCCGCTCTAGCAGCCGTTGTATAAGCATATGCGAGCCATCTGCTTTGAGGTAGTCAGGGCTGATTAAAAAGAGGATGAGCGCCGCAGTATTGAAACGCTCATCCAGCGCCTCCGCCACCTTACTCTCACCATCGATTTTGCAGGCAGAATAGCCGCTAATATAGTCGGCACTCCGCAAAGCCGCCAGGTGCCTCTCCAACTGCTTTTGCATGCGTATGTCCGACTGGGCATACAC
>DATGLE010000085.1:0-4704 GCA_035294325.1 Ktedonobacteraceae bacterium
CAGCCACTACAGAGCCGCGCTACACAGGGATGCAGAGCGCGGTCTGACATTTTTGTGAGGAGCATTCAATGGCGAAGGAAGTAACAATCCGAATAGGAGGCGAATCAGGCGAAGGTACGATATCCGGCGGTGATATTCTTACGCTGGCGGCGGCCCGCTGGGGATATCACGTCTACACCTTCAGAACGTTCCCTGCTGAAATCCTCGGCGGTCCCTGTATGTTCCAGGTGCGCATCAGCGACCAGCCGGTGAAATCTATGGGCGACTACGCCGATGTCCTTGTTTGTCTGAACAAGGAAGCCTTTGATCGCAACGTAAGCGATCTGCGTCACGGTGGCGTGCTCATCTACGATCCATCGGACTTTACACCCGAGACGGGCGACTTTATCACGTATGCTGTTCCTTTTAATGAGATTGCCCGCAAAGAGATCCAGCTCTTCCAGACGAAGAACATGGTTATGCTCGGAGCAATCTCGGGTCTCTTTGGTCCCCCTCTGGAGGCCATCGTCCAGGTCGTCCAGTCCAAACTCTCCAAATCGCGTAAAGCCAACGCTGTATTGATGGAGAAGAACATGCTGGCGCTGGAGTTCGCCCGGAAATACGTTACCGAGCAGATTGCCAAACATGATCCCTACGTGCTTGGACGCGTAGAGAAGGCCAATCGCGTCGTGCTGAACGGCAATCAGGCGCTGGTAGCCGGGGCGCTGGCGGCCAACTGCCGCTACTTCGCGGGCTACCCGATCACCCCGGCGAGCGATATTATGGAAGGCATGGCGAAGGAACTGCCACTGGTCGGTGGCACCTTCTTGCAAGCGGAGGACGAGATGGCCGCACTGGCCTCGGTGCTTGGCGCCTCCTATGGCGGCGTTCGCGCGATGACCGCGACCTCCGGGCCGGGCCTCTCATTGATGACCGAACTGATCGGCCTCGCCTCGATGACCGAGCTGCCTGCGGTTATCGTTGATGCACAGCGCGCCGGCCCCAGCACAGGCATGCCGACGAAGATGGAGCAGTCGGACCTGAGCTTCGCGCTGAGCGCGGGCCACGGCGACACGCCGCGCATGATCGTCGCACCGGCCAACGTAGCCGATTGCTACACCCTTATTATCCAGGCTTTCAATATGGCCGAGCGCTACCAGATGCCGGTCCTTGTTCTAACCGACCAGTCTCTGACATCGCGTGTCGAGAGCGTTGATGTGAGCGTTTTCAAGCCGGCTGAGATTCAGGGGCGACTGGAGCCGGAGCATAATGGGCACTCCAGCAACGGTGCCAGCGAGAACGGCAATGCCCCCCTCAGCGTAGCGGCCGCCGTTCACAGCTACGCCCGCTACGCCTATACCGCCAGTGGCATCTCGCCGATTACCACACCTGGTCCCGGCGCCATGACCTATGTCGCAACCGGCCTGGAGCACAACGAGTACGGCCATCCCGACTACGAGCCTGAAGATCATACCGCGATGGTTGAGAAACGCTTCCGCAAGCTCGACACGGCAGCGGAAGAACTGCCGCGACCTCAACGCTACGGAGACGAGCATGCCACCATCGGCATTATCGGCTGGGGTTCGACTGAAGGGGCTATCCAGGAGGCGGTTGACCGCGCGCTGGAGAAAGGCTACAGGGTCGCATCGCTGCACCCCAGAATTCTCTCGCCGCTGCCTGACCGCACGATCACAGATTTCATTCGCTCGGTGCAGAAAGTCATTGTACCGGAATGCAACTACTCCGGTCAGTTAGCCAATCTGCTTGGGGCGAAATACGGTCTGCAAGCGATTCGCGTCAATAAGTTTGGCGGTATTCCTTTCACGGCTGGTGAAATCCTGCGAGCAATCGAGGAGGTTAGTTAACTATGGCGCAGGCAGTTATTAATCCTACGATCAAAGATTATAAGAGCGATGTTAAGCCGACCTGGTGCCCCGGTTGTGGCGATTTTGGTGTGCTCAACGCCACGTATCGCGGGTTGACCGGCTTGAAGGTGGCGCCGGATCAGACCGTGGTGATATCCGGCATTGGCTGCTCCAGCCGCTTCCCGCACTTTATGAAAACCTTCGGCTTTCACAGCGTACATGGCCGCGCCCTGCCTGTTGCCCAGGGATTGAAAATGGCGCGCCCGGACCTGACGGTCATCGCCGTCGGCGGTGACGGCGATATGTTCAGCATTGGCGCGGGCCACATTATTCATGCCGCCCTGCGCAATATCGACATCACTGCTGTTATCATGGATAACGAGATTTATGGACTGACGAAGGGGCAGACCTCTCCTACCTCACCACATGGACATGTCACCAAGTCAACGCCCTACGGCCTCATGGCCTCGCAGTTCAATCCCGTTGCTACGGCCCTCTCGCTGAACGTCAGCTTCGTCGCTCGCGGCTACTCGGCAAAACCAAAAGAACTGGCGGCCCTGATCGAAAAGGGCATGCAGCACAGGGGCTTCTCCTTTATCCATGTGCTCAGCCCCTGCCCGACGTTCTATCACACCTTCGATGCCTGGGATGCCGCCGTTACGCCCATCGCCCCGGAGCACGATACGCATGATCGCACCGCCGCTATGGCCCTGGCAATGGAGACCGAGAAACAGTATATCGGCATCTTCTACCAGGATGATGAGCGGCCATCGATGGATCAGGAGGCTCAGGCGATGGCTCAGAAGGCCAGGCCATTCAACATCGAAGAGTACATGAGGCGCTACGCCTGAGCCATACGAAAACAGAAGAGGGCTGGTATCGAGAATTATGCCAGCCCTCTTATCTACTGCATAACGTATGCCAGTGCTAACCTTCTATCTACGTATTCGAAGTGGAGGCGGCCTGTAAAGAATTCATTACCACCCGCGAGAATTGCTCGCCGCAGTCACGGCAAAACAATCCGCCCTCATTATGATAACTCCCACCAATGGCGGTTAACTGCCGTTCGGCAGGCTGCCCGCACCATTCACAAAGACTGCCACGAGGAGCAAAATCGACGGAGATTGGCCGGCGGAATTCATTGCTTGACATGAGGCATCCTCCTGCGTTGTGCTGATGGAACCGTTGATACCCTTAAACTACAGTATCGCGCTTCGTTTGATATGGACAAAAGTCGTTGATAGCGCGATCAAGCGCGCGGCTGCGCCCAGAGATGATTACCGAAAACGACAGGCAGTACACAAGGGGAATTCGTATCTGGTGGTGATTGAAGCAGCCACGACGATACGGCATCCGCGAGATAACGCATCATCGCTCCTATGAGCTACGCTGCTCCAGCGTGGCAACTTTGATATGCTCAATCATTGCCTGTGTGACACACTATACCATACTTTTTCGCAAAGCGCTAGCTCTCTATTCACACTATCAGGGCTATTTAATGCTCCCCACCCCACGCCCGAAAGGAAGAGTTTGGGCGGGGACACCCCGCGCCCCGCAAGGGGGCGGCCGCCCCCTTGACCCCCGCTTCTGGCGAGCATTACATAGCCCTGTCACACTATTCCGGGGCCTGTGAATTATCCCTCTTCTCCGAGTTCTGGCCCGCTTCGCGGGCCATGAGGTGAGGGAGTGTGCGTACAGCGGGCGCAGCTCGCTGTACGCACACTCCCTCCACCTTTGCGAGCGCCGCAGGCGCGAGAAGTCCAGATAATGCACAGGCCCTGCGCACTATCTCAGAACCATGGAAAAGTCATATACCGGATCTATCCGTGAGTAGCGGAGCTTTAAAAATCTTCTTCCGTTTCTTCCCTATGCCTGAAGAACTTTATAGAGAGCCGCTCGCCTATAATCCAACCCAGAAGGCCCAGGCCCAGCGTAAGGGCAAGCCAGACCAGCAAGATCACGCTCATAGCGGCATTGAAGGCAGCCGCCAGAACTCCTGCCACAATGATACCAATCGTTAAGCCAGCCGTTATACCAACAAGACAGCCAGGATGCGCAAGGCTGCGCCCCTGCAATTGTTTCATCATGCGAAAACCACTACACCTTTATTTTTACAATTGAGCCTTGTAATCGTATAAAAATGATAGCGCGACAGGTAAGCAACGTCAAGCCTGCCATGTCGGGCTAAACTGCTAGACAACCTCTTGAACGAGGGCTATACTGATAACGTCGAGTGGCTTACGAGAGAAGAGAGACGACGGCTGTGCATAATACGGGTATATTAATTATCATGCGTGGCTACCCCGGAACAGGGAAAAGCACCATTGCACGGGCAATTGCAAGAGCGCTACACGCTCCGTTGATAGATAGAGATATTATACGTCAGATGGGAGTAGACATCCTGGGGGACCTGCCGGAGATCGGGCGCTTCTCCTACGAACTCCTCTTCGCCCTTACACGAGAGCAACTCAGCCTGGGGTTGAGCGCCGTTGTTGATACCCCCCTCACCTATCGCAGAACATATGAACAGGCCAGGGAGCTGGCTCAGGCTTTCGAGATTCCCATGCTCGTCGTTCATTGCCAGTGCCCACCGGAGGTTCAGAAGCGCCGCCTGGAGGGACGCAAAGGCAAGGTCTCCGAGTTCCAGATCACCTCCTGGGAGGAATGGGAGCAGTGGAAACCTCGTTTCGAGGAGTTCGACGATGGCGGCTGCGTGATTGATACCTCTAACCCGCTCGATGATTCATTAGCAAAGGTTATGCGCACTATTCACGCATTGCCTGCATATACTGGTCAGCAGGAGAAGCAGGGCATTTCGGATCAGCGCCGCATATAACATACCGCGCCGGTCCTGCTTCCC
>DATGLE010000086.1:0-21324 GCA_035294325.1 Ktedonobacteraceae bacterium
GAGATGGGGGCAAGCCCCATCTCTACATTTTGTATGCGATTGCGGAATGGAGAGACGACCCTTGCGGTCGTCTCTCTTGTGAATTGCACCCCGCATCATGGTTTCAGTTCTCCGACCTTGTTGCCTGCCGCCTCGGTAAACCAGATCGTGTGCTGCGCGTCCATAACCAGGCCGAGCGGCAGACTGTTCGGCGTGGGGATCTGATAGCAGGTGAAATGGCCGGAGGCAACATCGAGGCGCGCGATTGCATTCTCGGCTGTGACCGTTGTCCATACCTCACCCTTTGGCGTGACCAGCAGGCCATACAAGCCGCCAGCGCTGGTTCCAGTGTAGGGCGCGTAATACGGCGTGAATGTTCCCGTCCTGGGAACAAACCTGAGCAGCAGGCCAGCGTCGAACGAGGTCGCCCAGATGTTCCCGTGCGCGTCGCTGGCTATCTCCATTAACGGATTGTTTGAGCCTTGCAGCGTGTAGAGGCTGATCTTGCCGGTGCGCGGATCGAGACGCCCGATATGGTTTGTGCTGGCCTCCGTGAACCATACTGCTCCCAGGGGATCGATAGTTATGCCATAGGGGTTGAGTTCCTGAACGCTGCGATGCGTTGAGAGCGGGTACTGTTTGATATGCCCGGTGACGGGATTGAGCATGCCCAGCGAGTCGGCGTTCAGTTCGGTGAACCAGACGTTGCCGTGCGTGTCGAGGGCGATTTCGTTGGGCGCGGAGGGGAGCGTCAGGGTGGCGTTTTTGTTGCTGGGATCGGGCGTCTTGAGCGTGGGAAGGTCGTAGATGCGAAACTGCCTTGTGGCGGGGAAGTAGTGGCCGATGTAGTTGGCGTATTGTTCGGCGAACCAGATGCTATCGTCGGCAGCTACAGTTACGCCCATAATGCCAGAGGCGCCATGCGGCGGCGTCAACTGCTCAAATGTGTGCGTGCGTGGATCAAAGAAGGCGAGATAGTTATGGCCCATTTCACCGAACCAGATGCGCCCTTCATGGTCGATGGCAGGTCTCATCAGGCTGCTATTCTTCTGTGGCAGCGCATACTCCTGAAAATTTCCTATAGCCATAGTAGCTGTACTGGCGCTGCTCTGGGAAGTGGCCGCCGGAGCGTTTGCGGCGCTGCCCCCGGATGTTGGTGGGCTGCCGCTGCAAGCAGCAAGCAGAAGCAATATTGTCGCGAGGCAGCACAGGAATATAGCACGCTTTATTGATGCCATCGCTGTAGGGGCGCGGCGCAGGCTGGCAGTGGCTGGGCGGTGGTGGGGGCCAATGCGCAAGCCCGCCAGATTTTCACACCGAACCATCATCCGTGTTAAGCGACCAGGCAGGCTTGCGCCAGGCCCCCACCGCCCGACCACTCCACTCAGCCGGCGCCGCGCCCCGGCATCATCCCGGCGTTGCCGATCTTGATTGAAAAACCTCGTTGTCTGGCGACTACCCATTGGATACATTTCGAGAAGCCTCGTAGACGCCATAAACGCCATCATCTATCAGGTGCGTCAGCCGCGCGCTCACCAGCGCGTGTTGCCAATCGCGCGCGTCATCAGGAAGATCATGCACCTCGACGCGCAAGTAGTTATCGGTCAGCCCTTCCCAGTAGCCATGCTTCTTTTGCTCGATCAACACCTGAACGCTTTCGCCCAGGAACTGCTGGCGGAAATTGCGGCTCTGCTCTTCGTTGAGGGCCAGGAGGCGCTGGCTGCGCGCCTTCTTTACTTCGTCTTTGATCTGCCCGCGCATGCGTGCCGCCGCCGTGCCCTGGCGCGCGGAGAAGCGGAAGACATGCATTTTGGCGAAGGTGAGTTCGCTGGCAAGCTGATAGGTCTGTTCAAAGTCATCGTCGCTCTCGCCCGGAAAGCCGGTGATGATATCTGTACTGATGGCGACGCCGGGGATCAGGCGCCTGGCCGTCGTAACGATCTCGCGGTAGCGGGCGCTATTGTAGCGCCGTGCCATGCGGCGCAGAATGGCATCCGAGCCACTCTGCATGGGCAGGTGAAAGTGGCGGCACATGCGCGGGTCTTGCCAGTGCTCCAGCCAGTGCAGGCGAAAATCTTCAGGTTCGAGCGAAGAGACGCGAATGCGCGGGATCTCGGTCTCGCGCAGCAGCGCGCCGATCAGATCCCCCAGGTCGCGCCGCTCGTCGTCTTCGGGGTGATAATCGCCGAGGTGGATGCCGGTCAGCACAATTTCCTGAAAGCCTGCTCGCACCTTGCGCCGCACATGTTCGACAATCGACGCGATAGGGCGGCTGCGCGAGGCGCCGCGTACATAGGGAACGATACAATAGGTGCAGCGATTGTTACAGCCATCCTGCACCTTCATCTGTACGCGTGTGCGCGAGAAGAGCCTGGACTGCGCCTGTTCGTTTGGTGCGAAGGGCCAGAGGGGCGACGGATTATCGGGCTGTGGCTCCCCTTCGCGAGGCCAGAACGTCAGGGCGTGATCGCTACCGATGTGCTGCGCGTCGAGCGGCAGGACTGGCAGGGAGCGCTCCGGGCCGGCAGAAGGGGCCGGCGATGGAGCGCTCCCTGCTGCGCCGTTCCAGCGCTGCTCGATGGTCTCAACGAGTGTGTCCTTGCCGCTATTGCCCACGACCAGATCAACGCCGGGAAGGGCCGCCACCGCCTCAGGATTCAGCTCCGCGTAGCAGCCTGTAACCACCAGCAGCGCATCGGGACGACGGCGGTGTGCCTGCGCGATGAACTGGCGCGAACTGCGGTCTCCCAGATGCGTGACGGTGCAGGTATTCACAATATAGATATCGGCGCTCTCCGCGAAGTCGCGCTGCTCGAAACCAGCCGCGCGCATCTGTTCGCCAATCGCCTCGCTGTCGGCCTGGTTGACTTTACAACCCAGAGTGGTAACGGCAAAGGTTGCGCCTTTTAATGGATGGTTGGTCATTCTCTACTATCTTCCCGCATGCGAGTTGCTAATCAACCCGATGTGCATGTTTTTGTGCGCCGCAGGCGCACCAGGAATATGAAATCTGCGAGCTTTGCGCCGCAGGCGCAAAGCTCGCAGATTTCATATTCTGGCGAACCGCGCAGCGGTGAGCAGTCAGATATACTTGCCCATAGCGTTGATCAGGAAAATTGCTCTGCCCTGATTATAGCGCATCGCGTCTCTATTGTGCAGGTATCAGGCTGCGCGGCCTCGCCGAGAGCGCCGGGGGAACTGGCGTTTCTTGCAGCGCTTTGTGCATCAACGGGAGCGCGAACCAGACGTTGGCGAAGCCAAAGATCGATCCGGTCACAACGCGCAATATCCAATCGCTTTCGCGCAGGCCGAACATTTGCGTGAAGCCGTCCCAGGCAATCGGCAGCAGCATGATGAGCCATACCCACCAGGGAATGCCCGGCAGGCGTTTCTTCGTCAGGACAAAGATGAGGCTGCCGATAAACATTGAGCTATAGATAGAGAGGTTGCGCTCACAGAGGCCAAGTTGATGTCCGAAGATGTAGAACGAGTGTGAGGGAATCTGCGCGCAAACAAGGTGCAGGGCGAAAAAGAGTGGCTTGGAGATATCGTCCAGGCCGAAGTACGAAAGGAAGGGGATGGAGAGAGCGATGAACACGAGCAGGCCCAGCGCGGCGGTAATCAACGTCGCCCAGTGCTCAGAGAGGAAAGCGCCGGCGCTCTCCATCCACCAGTCAAAAAAGTTTCTTTCTGCTTTGCTCTGTACAGGATAGCTTGCCATATCTTCACACCTGCTTATACATTAAAAGCTCTAGCCAGGTCGCTATATGCTATACGTCCCTCGATCACTGTGGTTTCATCGATAATAATCACGGGAATGCGGTAGCGATATCGGTCAAAGATCTCCTGGTCGCTGCGGATATCGATCTCCGTTAATTCGTAAGCGGTCTGGGCCGCGATATCATCGAGCATGTCGCGCGCCTCCTCACATAAATGACAGCCCGCTTTTGTATAGAATACCACCTTTGGCAAGGGTAATCTCTGTTCGCTCAAGGTATCTCTCCCCGCTCTCAGTTTGCGAGTTTTATCATAGCACGAGATAGCCAGGTTGACAAATATAATGCGCCCCGCAGCCAGCGGGGCGCACAGGAGAATGCAGGCGTGCTAGCACTCGTAGGGCGGCGGCGGACAACGTACATCCTGCGAGACGCTCTGATAGGTATGTACCGTTGGCATTGTCGATGCCTGTGTTATCCAGCCAACCGGTCCGGCTAAGAGTACAAGGGCCATCATCGCGAGCACCAGATTCTTCCGTAGAAAAACGACCATTGCTGTCCTCCTTCTCATGTTGCTACGGCTATGCATCTTTGTGCATGCCTTAACGCCGGGGGGATTATCCCCATCTATAGAGCAAGGAGTAGAGACGGCGGGAAAAACTTGCAGCTTTTGCAGCCATTTTTTGAACCTTTCGACAGCATCGTCACTTACTTTAGAAACAGGAGTTTATGTAATGCGATGTAACGATAGGAAGAGCAACATATGGATGAAATGAGAGACGATCTGCGATCAGGAGTGCGTGATCTAGCAGAAAGGGCCATCGATCTCTACGCACGAGGCATTCTTACGGCGGAAGTGCTGGCAGAGCGGATAATGGATGAATGGGAACGGGTGCGGGTTGCGGGCGACCAACCATCACACGCTCTGCTGAGGCGTATAGCTCAGCGCATCTGTAGCCGTGAACTATGTGCGGCCTGGAGTTCTTCTGATGCTGATGCCCGCAACCGTGCCTTTAGCAATCTCAGGTATTATCTGGCCTGTTCATTACAGCATTCCCGCTATGCAACCCCGCTCCGTCGCTATGCGAATGCCGCCGAAGATGTCCTGCATCAGACGCTTGAAACGCTGCACCGCGAATTTATGCGCAAGGAAGGCATGGCCCTGCGCGACCCGGCGGCATTTTTAAAATGGGCGCAGACGATCCTGCTCCACCAGGCGCGCGCTTTTCTACAGAAATGCGAACGCGACGCCGCCCTCTCGTTGGATGCACACCTGGAACTTTTTTCTGAGCAGTTCGTAGATACTCGTAATGATGATCCGCTAAAGTATATCTTGCAACAAGAGGTGCAACAAACGCTTGGCGCGGCCATTTTATCGATGCGCAATCTGCGTTACCGGCAGGTGCTCATCTATACGTATATTGTCGGCGTAGATGAGAGCGAGCAGGCGCGCCGCCTCCAGGTGCGTGTGCAGGATATTTACCTGTGGCGCCATCGCGCGTTGAAAGCGCTGCGCAGCAAGCCGGAACTGATACAGGGCTTGCGCTCATTGCTGGATTAGTACCGTGTTTTCATTCGGCTATGCCGCTGCCTGGCCCGATAGCGAAATGTGACAACCAGAATCGGGTATGTTCGTGGGTGCGTAGCCACGCGATGATGAATGGTAACAACCAGAGGTGAGAATGCCCCCGGGGCGTAGCCTCGCAATGTATCGCGCTTCGCCGGGCCCGGGGAGGGCCTGCAAGCGCGATCAATCGCGCCGCTGCGCGCGGAAGAGCACTTTTAAATGGCCCTGTCGTCAATGTATAGCAGGTGGCATTTAGCGATGCCATCTGCTATTATCAGAATATCGTGGTAGCAGGACGCAGAGTGCATCGGCTGGTATCAAGCCGGGAAGTGGTCGTCGATGTGTTGTATTGAGGTGCTTCAACTATTGAAGAGTCTTGACGCGGATGGCAATGTGAGTGCCTCACGCGGCAGCAGTATCATCGCCCACATTCGTTCGTGTCCTCTCTGCCGTTCGGGAGTGATACACCTCCCACAGAAGTTGCCAGGCCGTTTCCTCCTGTCTTGCGAACAGTGCCGGGCGCGCTTCCCGGCGTACTACGAGCTTACGCGCCCCGAATATCCGCTGGTTGAGATGGCCGAGGAGGAGATCATTGCTATGGTCCTGCACCTGGGACAGTGCAATGAGTGTCGCGAAGAATATCAAGAACTGGTACTGCTCTCTGAACTGGAGGAACGCGATGAGCTAGCCTGATTATTCCTATCGGCCTTGACGCTTCCGCGTCGAGGAGATACAATATAGAGGCTATCATCACTGCCGGGCGACATCTGCCGTCCGGTTTTCTTTTGTGCCTGTGGAGGACCATCATTCCCGAATGATATTCAATCCGGTGGAGTGATGGTCAGAGTGGGTCCAGGAGCACGCCCCTGGCGGGGGTTGGGGTGTCCCCACTGTATCACTCCTTCAACGGATTGAATATTATGCAAGATCTAAAAGAGACTGTGGCTTTGCCCGAAAAGAGAATAGAACGATCTGATATTCGCAATGTTGCTATCATCGCCCATGTCGATCACGGAAAAACCACGCTCGTCGATGGCCTGCTCAAACAGAGTCATATCTTCCGCGAGAATCAGCAGGTAGGCGAACTGATTCTGGATACCAACGATCAGGAGCGTGAGCGCGGCATTACCATCCTTGCCAAGAACACCGCTATTACCTATCGTGGCGTCAAAATCAATATTATCGATACGCCCGGACATGCCGATTTTGGCGGCGAGGTAGAGCGCGTCCTGAATATGGCCGATGGCTGCCTGCTGCTCATCGATGCCGCCGAGGGACCGATGCCGCAGACGCGCTTCGTGCTGCAAAAGGCGCTTGCCCTCAATCTCCAGCCCATCGTCGTCATTAACAAAATTGATCGGCGCGACGCGCGCATCGACCAGGTGCTTGAGGAAACGCAGGATCTCTTCCTGGAACTGGCAACCAGCGAGGCGCATCTCAATTTCCCCGTGCTCTATGCCATCGGGCGCGACGGCGTTGCCATGTATCATCCGCAGGACGCAGCCCGCGACCTGGAGCCACTCTTCGAGACCATCGTCAACACTATACCCGCGCCCAGAGTCGATGTGCAGGCCCCGCTCCAGTTGCTGGTGGCCGCACTGGATTATGACGATTACAAGGGCAAGTACGCCATTGGCCGCATCGTGCGCGGGCGCGTCACTCCCAATGCCAGCGTTGTCCGAGTTACCCGCGATGGAACGGTAACGCGCGAGAGGATTAATCTTGTTCTGACCTACAATGGCTTGCAGCGCGTCGAGGTATCCGAGGCGCTGGCCGGCGATATCGTCGCGCTCACCGGCATCGCCGATGCCAGCATCGGCGAAACCATCGCCGATGCCGATGCGCCCGAAGCTCTGCCGACCATCGCCATTAGCGAGCCGACGCTCAAGATGACCTTCAGCGTCAATACCAGCCCGTTCGCCGGGCGCGAGGGCCGATTCTCCACTTCGCGTCAGTTGCGTGCGCGGCTCTATCGCGAGCTGGAGACCAATGTCAGCCTGCGCGTCGAGGATGGCGCTACTCCCGACGAGTTCGTCGTCTCTGGGCGCGGTGAACTGCACCTTTCCGTGTTGATCGAGGCGATGCGGCGCGAAGGCTACGAGTTTCAGGTCTCGCGCCCAGAAGTGATTACGCGGCAGGATGAGGATGGGCGGCTGCTGGAACCGGTTGAGCACCTGGTAATCGATACAAAGGATGTCTACACTGGCGTTCTTACCGAGACGCTGGCCGCCCGCCGGGGCCAACTCACCAATATGACCAACGATGGTGCGGGCAACATGCGCCTGGAGTACGACATTCCCACGCGCGGCCTGATTGGCTTCCGCAACGCCTTCCTGACCTTGACGCGGGGCAATGGCGCCATGAGCAGCATGCTGATCGGCTTCGAGCCGTGGCTGGGCAGGATCGGCACGACGCGCATGGGCGCGCTCATTGCCTCTGAGCAGGGCGTGGCTGTGACCTATGGACTGAGCAATGCGCAGCAGCGTGGCGATACCTTTATCGAGCCAGGCACAGCAGTGTACGAGGGCATGATTGTCGGACTGAATAGCCGCCCCGACGATCTTGTAGTCAATGTGTGCAAGGAAAAGCAGAAAACAAATATTCGCTCCTCTACCTCTGATATCGCCGTGCGACTGACGCCGCCGGTGCTCATGAGCCTGGAGCAGGCCCTCGACTTTATCAATAACGATGAACTGGTGGAAGTCACCCCGCAACATATTCGCCTGCGCAAACGTTATCTGACGCAGCGTGAGCGCGCACGTATGCGTGAGCAGGAGTGAGGACTCTCAGCCGCATTTCAGCGTGCTCTCAGTGCCATCTTACGCTCATTGCCTATGCTTAGGACGGCAGATGAAGAGGAGTGAATCAGTCACTGACTCCCCCACTCTCCATCTGCTGACATGATAGATGTTTGCCCTGGAGCCGTTCCCCGACCTCCGCCAGCTTGCGCGCCTTGTTAAATGGAGGCTGTGCAGGCGCAGGGGCTGGGCGTGAGTGGGCTGGAGGAGATACGCGATGTCCTGACGCACGGACAGGGCGACGTGCTGCTGCTGGCCGACGAAGCCTCGCTCGATGAACAGACACGCAGCGATCTTGTGCGCCTGGCGACGCTCTCAGGCGCCGAGGTAGAGATTGTGAAGGGGCACGCAGCGCTGCAAGAAATGGGCGGCGTGGGCGCGCTGCTGCGCTATCACGCGCCCCGGGTGTAGGGCTGCATACAACTCCTCGCTCCCTTTTGCGTAAATTAGCCGTGATGGTAAAACGAAATAGGAGGAACCACATACCATGATGCCGCAGCAGGAAAGCGATCCAATACACGAGCAGGCGGAGTCAACCTATGGGCGCTACGAGGGAGAGCAGGAGTACGCGCGCCAGCAGTTCGAGACGCCCTACCAGCAGCCACAGCAATCGGCCTGGGCAGGCAAGGTATATACAGCGCAGAGCGACAACAAGAATATGCTGCGCCTGGTTGCAATGGGCATGGCGCTGGCAGCGCTCATGGCCTTTGCTGTTATCTGCCTGATAATCGTTGGTGGAACGGCGGGGTGGGTCAGCTTCTGCGCCGCCTGTTTAGCAACCTTCATTGTAGCCGTCGTTGCCATCGACAAGATCAAATAAATACGCGCCCTTATCGTGAGACTGCGAATGGAGACGCATTTTCGTCCCGCAACCGGGGCCGATATCGATGTGTTGCTCGACTTTATGCGCCAGTTTTATGCTATCGATAACTACCCCTTCGAGGAAGGCATCGCGCGCCGGGTAATGGGGCGTATCGTGCGTGATGCTTCGCTCGGGCGTGTATGGCTTATAGAGATGGCGGGTGAGGCCATTGGCTATATCGTGCTGACATTCGGCTATAGCCTGGAATATCGTGGCCGCGACGCCTTTATCGATGAGCTATTTATTGTCGAGCATCAACGTCATCAGGGATTGGGAACGCAGGCGATGCAGTTCATACTGGAGGCATGCCACGATCTTGACATTCAAGCCCTCCACCTCGAAGTCGAGCGCAGTAACATCGCGGGACAGCGGCTCTATCGCAAGTTTGGCTTTGAAGATCATGACCGCTATCTTTTGACGCGACGGATTACGCACTGATTTAGTGCGAAAACTGGCTGAAGAATTGCCAGATGACGACGTTGGCGTCGATGACGTGCGTGGTGTTGGGGGTGCCGGGCCAGGTGTGGCCGCCGTCGCTGACGCGATAATGCACCACCTCGGTTCCGGGCGCGCAATGCGTCCACCTCGTCCCTGTTACATCTCCCCGCTGAAAAAACACGTCGGATGCAGCGCTGCATTTGTCCGCTGTGAGCCAGACGTTCAGGTAAGCCTGCACGGAGGCCATGTGCGCCGCCGGGTTGCCGTCGTAGGGCGCGAGCGGGTCGGCGGCTCCGTGAATCTCCAGCACGGGCAGAGGTCGTGAGGGATGGCAGCCGCCGGGGAATGGATAATAGGCGCCCGACACGGTGGCGACGGCGGCAATCTGATCGCTCAGCGTGCAGGCAACACGATAGGCCATGCCGCCGCCCAGCGAGAAGCCCGTAATGTAGACGCGATGGGCGTCAATACAGTAGTTCTTCTCCAGATAGGTGAGGAGATCGCGGGTGAACTGGATGTCATTGGCGTCGCCTGTCGGGCCATAAGCGCCCACGCCCGCATTCCAGGATGGCGGCGAATCCACTCCCTGCGGAAAAACGAGCACAAATCCAGCTTTATCTGCCTCTACGTTCGTTTGCGTGTTGTGCTCCATGATCTGTGTTGTCCAGCTATAGCCGTGATAGCTGATGACGAGCGGCTGCGGATGCTTGCCGTAGGATGGGGGCAGATGTACCAGAAAGGTACGCTTCAAGCCGGCGGACATAATTGAGCCGCTGCTATCGCCGGGTGGATGCTGTGGCGTCGTGCAGGCGGGAGCCGGCGGAGCGGCGGACTTTGCGAACTGCGCGTGTCTGGCCGCTGCCGACAGTGGACCCGGGCGGGCGCCGGCAAGGTAGGCGATGACGCTGAGTATGATTAGCCCTGAAAGAACTATGCCGCTGATCCCGATGAGACGGCGTATAGTGTCTGCGCTGGCGCGATTCATCTACTCCACTACTCAATCTACGCTTTATTTGTATTCAATACGAGGCAAACTATAGCATGGTATGCCGTCGCATGCAACCCGGAACGACTATCCGCTACCTCCACTGCCTTTATGACGCGAGCGAGTAAAGGGCAAAATTGCTGGCGGTGACGCTGCCGGCCTGATCTACGGCGATGCCAACCGTGCCACTGCTATATGTCGGATCGCTCACGCTGCCTATACCCTGTCCGTTCTTGTAGAAGCTGAATTGCTGACCATTGACAACAATCGTGACCGTGACGGGGGTATGCGCGTCGCCGAAGTTTCCTGTTGCTAGCTGTGTGGGTGCCCCGGTCTGGTTATTATAGACGTAGGTGCTCCAGGTCCCATTGGGATGGATCATGAATGAATAGACTCCCTGCTGCGCGCCGGGCTGGTTGCGAAAATAGACGCCGATGTCATTGGCCGCCTGCGCGCTCTGCTGCAACTGCACCTGAACGACATAGTTTGCGGGAAAGCTCTGACCTGGCAGAGCGGTCAGGATGATGCCTTGCAATTGCGCCTTCTGAGAAGTATTGCTGATCCTCGTTGCCCCTCCCAGACAATTGATAGACGCGCCGTTATAAACAGCCCACTTCCCGCCGCCGGTGTCGCAGCCGGGGCCGGGGCTTGTTGCCGAGTAGAGCAACTGCCCTGTGGGGACCGTTGCCGATGGCGTGGAGGCGGCCGTCGATGTGGGTGTGGGAGTAGCTTGCTGCGCTGGCGTCGCTGTGGCCCCGGCGGTTGGTGTTGTCCGGACAATGGCCGTTGTGTGGGGCGTGGACGCTGCCGTTGGGCCGGGAGCTGGATTATGGGTGCCGGCCCTGTTGAGTTGCAGGCCGACCAGTACGCCGCCAATAACCAGCAGGGCAGCGAGAAGTACGCCGATGAGCAGCATCCAGGGCTGTCGCCTGCCCGGCGGCTGTGCGGGAGGAGGCGTGCTGTATGTCTGGTATGCTGGAGGTGCGGGTGTATAGCCCATCCGGGGCGCGGGGGTGCTGGCTCCGGGCGGATTGGCAGGCGCGATTGCGGGAGGGCTGGCGGGGGCAATATGACGAAATTCTTGCTGCCGGGCCTGTGGTGTCTGATATGGCAGATCTGCGGGTGCCAGGGTCTCCGCCTGGGAGGTTGAAATGAAGGTGGGGATATCGGTTTGCGCTTCTGCCTGGCGCAGAGCCTGTGCCAGCGCGCCCGCCGACTGGAAGCGATCTTCGCGCCGTTTGGCCGTCGCCTTCTGTATCACGGCATCTACAGTGTCCGGGAGCGATGGGATTGTCTGGTGCAGCAGCGGTAGCGGCTCGTGCGCGTGCCTGACGGCTACTGCATAGGGTGTATTGCCCGTGAAGGGGACGTGTCCGCTGAGCATTTGAAAGAGAACGACGCCAAGTTCGTAGATATCGGCGCGATAATCGACGGACTCGCCGAGCGCCATTTCCGGGGCCATGTATTCGGGAGTGCCGAGAAGCGTGCCGGCAGTGGTCAGCGTCGATCCTGCCGTGTCTGTCTGCATCATGCGGGCGATACCGAAGTCGGCCAGCACGAGCCTGCCATCGGCGTGCAGCAGGAAATTCGCCGGCTTGAGGTCGCGATGAATAATCCCCTGGGCGTGCGCGTAATCGAGCGCGGCGGCTGCCTGATCGAGATAGGTTGCCGCTTCTCGCAGCGGCAGAGCGCCGCGTCGTGCCAGCAGGTCGCGCAGGCTGCCCCCGGTAAGATATGGCATGACGAGGTAGGCCAGTCCGTCCTCTTCCCCATATTCATAGATCGGCATGATGTTGATATGTTCAAGCCTGGCAATCACATCGGCCTCGCGCCGGAAACGCGCGAGAAATTCCTGATAGACCTCGCTATTAATGGCGAGATTCGGCTGCAACACCTTGATGGCGACGTTGCGCGAAGGGCGTGTTTGCCGTGCGAAGTAGACTGCTCCCATGCCCCCCTGCCCTATGAGTTTTTCGAGCGTACAGGTTCCCAGCGTTTTTCCGGTAAGATCGCCGATATTACTTGCCATTGTTTTCTCCTGGTCGAAGTAAGGTGTCTATTGCTCTCGCTTTTTTATAGTTTATATGTTGCGCTTTAGTTTTCAGGTAAGAGAGTCTGGTTTATCGCGTCCTTGCCTTCTTGCCAGGCTTTCGCGCGGCTGCGCCGCGCCTGGCCGGGATAGTGGTGGCACAGGCGCGAAGCGCCTGTGCCACCACTATCCCGGCCAGGCGGACACTGAGATACCCGCGAGCGCTTATGCCGCCAGGCGGACGCGTTCTAAGTGACTGATGCGCGGCATCTCTCATCCTCCTGGCGGGAGCCTCCGCGCGGCTTTGCCGCGCCAGGGAAGGGAGGCATGACGCCGGAGCAAGGGTCTGTGCCGCCAGGCAGACGCGTTCTAAGTGGCTGATGCGCGGCGTCTCTCATCCTCCTGGCGGGAGCCTCCGCGCGGCTTTGCCGTGCCAGGGAAGTGTAGTATGGTGAGGCAAATGCGCGAAGCGCATTTGCCTCACCATACTACACTTCCACAGCGAGCGCCGCAGGCGCTCGCGAGTGTCCCGGTCGAAAATCATTCAGGTGGTTCTGTATGTATAACGACGGAACCTAGCTGCGGGTAAGCCTGGCGCAAGGCGCGTTTGATTTCCTCCGCCAGCACATGGACCTGGCTCAAGGGAGCGTGAGCGGCGAAGGTAGTATGTAGTACCAGGTCGAGTTCATTGGTAGAACGATGGTCCTGCCCATCAAGGTCCCCGCTTTTCGGGCATGAACGGTAGAGATGGACCTCGTGAGCGCTGCCGGGGCCGGCGATGCGGTCAGCGATCTGGCAGATTCGCTCGGCCAGATCGCTATATTGCTGCGTCACATCCTGGCGGTGTACAACCGCGCTCGTCGGTGCCTCCAGGTGCGTCGTCACACGGCGCAGTTGCTGGTTGCTCTGGAGCACGGCCTGCTCCAACTGCGTCGCTACAGCATGGGCCTCTTGCAAGTCCATATTATCATGAACCTCCAGGTCAAAATCGGCCTCTAATTGCCCGCTGACCTCGCGCACATGGATATCGTGGGCGTGCACTCCCCGCGCTTCCGCCAGATAATGGATCTGGTCCGTGACTGTTTCTGTAGGAGAAGCCGTCGGCTCAACATGCACCACAACATCAACCTCGGCCTGTGGTGAGTTCGCATGTGTAGCGTCTATTACAGCCTGCTCGACGCGCTCGGTAAGTGTATGAGTTCGCTCGAAGGTGAGCGTGCGCGGGGCGGCGATAATCACGTCCGCGAAGAACTTATTGCCCGCGCGCCGGATGCGGATGCGTCTGACTTCGGTAACGTCTTCGAGGCGTGCAAGTTCAGCCTGCACACGCGTCGCCAGTTCGACGGGCGAGTGATCGAGCAGCGCATCTATCGTCTCGCGCGTCAGGCGCAGGCTGACCCAGATCACAATTGCCGAGACGCCCAGTGCGGCCACGGCATCGGCCTGGCCCAGCCAGGCCGGCAACTTGAAGCGCGCCGTCAGGAAGACGATGAGCAGGCCGGCAATCACGACCACCGAACTCCAGATATCGGTACGGAAATGGAGCGCGTCCGCTTCAAGAGCCTGGCTGCCGAGCTTGCGAGCGACGCGCAGCAGCACCCGCGAGCGTGTAATATCGACGCTGATCGAGACCAGCATGACAAGGAATGCCCATATGTTGGCGTCAACGTGCCCGGTGTGAAAGATAAGGCGCTGTATGGCCTCATAGATCACCCAGACGGCGGTGATGAGCAGCAGTCCGGCCTCAAAGAAAGCGGAGAGGTTCTCGACTTTGCCGTGGCCGTAGTTGTGGGTAATATCGGCGGGCCGGTCCGCGACGCGCACCGCGAAGAAGGTCATTAATGCGGCTACCAGGTCCAGGCCGGAGTGCGCGGCTTCAGCCAGGATGCCCAGGCTGCCGGTGAGCAGCGCGACGACGATCTTGAGGCCGGTCAGACCAATAGCAGCCCCCACCGATGAGAGCGCTACAACGGTCTTTTCGTGGTGGGATTCATTGGTGTAGGTTGACATAACAACTCCGACCAGCCTCCTGATGACTGTTTTTCTGATCTGCTTTAGATCCGCCTTTAGGATACTGCCCTATTCTACGCGATATCGTCAATTACGGCAATGGCCGGATACAGGTTCCGCCGCTCCGCCCATAGTCCCACAAACTTTTGAACATTGTAGGTTGTCGCACTTACGCCTGGCAGAGCAATTCGATTTTTGGCATTACAGCATCCTTCCCTGATGTTGGGTATTCTGGTGCTGAGGGATCGTTCCAGAGGTGCCTGTCCCAGAGCAGATCGGGACAGCGAGCAGGGCGTTGTCGAGCAGGCCGGGAGACGCGCTGAACTGCTGCCAGAGGGCAGTCTTCCACAGGGAAGCCATCTCTATACCTTCAAGGCCGGTGAGTATTCAATCAAGCTGTTGGCGCAAGAACGCGATGGTGCGCTCCCAGGCAAGACGGGCAGCCCCGGCGTCATACTCAGGGCGGTTCTTCTCGAAGAACCAATGTCTGGTTCCTGGATACGTGTAGACGGTGACTGGCCTGCCCGCGGCCTGAAGCTCCTGCTCCATCTGCGCAACCGACTCGGCCGGCTCGAAGGGGTCATCCTCCGCGAAATGAAGGAGATAGGCGGCCTGCGCTCTGCGATAGTCCAGTCCAGGGTAGGAGCCATAAAAAGTCACGACGGCGGAGACCTCATCGGCCCGGGTGACGGACATGTCCAGCGCGTAGGCGTCTCCCAGCGAGAAACCAACGAAGGCGAGCTTGCTACGCTCTCCGGCCAGATGGGTCGCGGTATGCTGGCGCAGGATCTGCATCGCTCCTGCGATGTCGCCGCGCCACCGCTCCACATCCTGATCCAGCGCCGCACCCAGGGCCTGGGCTTCCTCAACGGAGGAGGTCGTCTTGCCGTGATAGAGGTCGGGGGCGAGTGCCACAAAGCCTGCTTCCGCGAGCTGGTCGCAGACCTCGCGAAACGGCTCCGTCAGTCCCCACCATGCATGCAGGACCAGCACTCCTGGTCCGCTGCCATGTTCGGGAACGGCCAGATAGCCGCTGACCGTTCTGCCATCAGCCTGAAATTCTTTCATGCGAAACTCCTTAAAAACTTGCGTTCGCGCGGCGGAGCCGCGCAATGGGTGTATATTGTTGTGCAGGGAAACGCGCTTCGCGCGTTTCCCTGCACAACAATATCCATAAGGCGAGGCCGCAGGCGCTCGCCAGCGACGGTTCCGGTGCAACTCGCCGTACTGCTCATCTCTTCTTTCACAGGGAGGTGAAACCGGTAACGAGAGTGTATCAGAAAACGCGGTGAAGATCCTTCCGCATTTACCGGTACTTCAATGTTGAGAGTATCTCGCTGATTGAGAGAGTGGCGCCGCAAACGACCTGATCAGAGGCTCCGTAATAGATGGTGAGGCGATCACCGTCGGCGACGAAGCCGTTGGTGAAGATCACGCTGCCGAAAAAGCCATCGAGTTCGTAGTCCATACCCGGCTCCATCAGCGGCTCCTGAGAACGGGCGATCACCTTTGTTGGATCGTCCGCGTCGAGAAGCAGCGCGCCCAGGCAGTAGCGGTTATGCTCATCGGCGCCGTGATAAATTTCAAGCCAGCCCTCAGCGGTACGCAAGGGAGAAGCTCCGGCGCCTACACGTACCGAGTCCCACATCCCCGGGCGCGTCCGCGCGATGCAGATGTGCTCACCCCAGTGCAGCAGGTCGGGCGATTTGCAGAGCCAGATATGATTGCCGCCGTGTGCCGAAATCGTGGGGCGGTGGAGAGCGAAGTACCCTCCGCCAATCTTCTCCGGGAAGAGCGCGCAATCCTTGTTGTTCGGGGGCAGTATCATACCGTGGCGCGTGAAATGTTGCCAGTCCTCGGTGCTCATCAGGCCAACGCCAAAGCCGCTGGCTGAGACTGCTGTGTAGGTGAGATAGAAGCAGCCTTCGATCTCGGTTACGCGGCAGTCCTCGATGCCGAATGCCTCCAGGTCGCCATGCCCCATCAGTGTGGGAACTGCGGCAACCTGGAAGTGTACACCATCTGCGCTGGAGGCCAGTCGCAAATGCGAAAGGGTTGTGAGATACGGCCTGCCTTTGTAAATCGCGCCGCGCGGATCGCTCTCGTTATATACGAGGTCGGGATCGTCCCTGCGAAACTCTATTATTCTGAGGCCGCCGGGGGCCGTTGGATCGAGCACTATCGTGCTGATGGTCTGTTCTTTTTGTTGGGGACGCTCCGCAACACGCAGCAGGAGCCAGGTCCTGCCTTGAAAACGAAATACACCGGGGTTCAAAAGACACTCGACCACCAGCCCATCCATGCTCGGCCTGACATCCCGGGGCAGCAGGATAGGATTGTGCTCGAATCTCTTTGCTACATCTGTCACACTTACGCTCCTTAACAGGTTTGTTTATCAGTTTAGTCCCACCCGTAGTGATGGCCCCATGTTTCCACAATTTTACGTATGACCAGGATCGAGATCAACGTGGCGATGGCGTTGAGCAGCGCAACCGTGGCGCCATAGCCTGCGCGGAACTGGTTAAACGCCTGGTAATAGATCTCTAGCTGCCATGTCTGCGTTGCCAGTTGCGGTCCGCCGTTGGTTAGCACGAACGGCTCGGTGAAGATCGAGAACATCAGGCCCACGGCCAGGATGAGCGTCGTATAGAAGGCCGGGTAGAGCATGGGCACTGTAATGCGCCAGAAGCGCGTCCACGGCCCGGCGCCATCGATAGCCGCCGCCTCGTAAAAATCGCCGGGAATGCCCTGGAGGCCGGCCATAAAGATGAGCGCGTAGTAGCCCGCGAACTTCCAGACCATCATCATCGTGATGACCAGAATTGCCAGCGTACCATTGCCCAACCAGTCGGGGTTAATATGGAGGGCCGTGCGCAGGAACGTGTCGAAGCCGCTGTTGTAGGAGAGTACGCCGCGCACAATCAACGAGACGACGACGCCTGATGCCAGGTAGGGCAGGAAGAAGCCGACGGCGAAGAGTGCCTTGAAGCGCGGCAGGTGATGGACGATCAGCGCCAGGCAGACCGAGGCGACCATGACGAGAGGGATGAAAAGCACCATGTACTTATAGGCGTTGACGAAGGCGGCCAGGACGCGCGGGCTGCTCAATGCCTCCTTGATGTTCGCCAGTCCGACAAAGACGGGCGTGGGCGAGATCAGATCCCAATCCTGGAAGACCAGGAAGATGCTCCATACGAGCGGAATGAGGAAAAAGATGGCTGTGAAAATAAGATAGGGACTGGTAAGCAGCCAGCCTCGCGCCCCATGTCTTATATTGTTGCCCCTTTTCCCGATTGATATACTGACCATAGCGATTCCTGCCTCCTCTTACTATCAACGCAGCACGAGCTGTACGCCTTTGACAAAATTGCGGCTGAACGCGAAAAACAAGATCAGGACGGGAAGCGTGAGCATCGCAGCGGCGGCGTACTGTGGGCCGGGATAGGATGCATAGGAGTTGAAGAGCGTTGCCAGCAGCACGTTTAGCGTCTGCGTTGCCGGGTCTTTGACGACGATCAGGTCCCAGAGCAGTTCGGTCCAGCGCGCCATAAAGACGAACAGGAAGATAATCGTGGTGATGGAGCGCGAGATCGGGATCATGATGCGAAAGATGATCGTTAGCTCGCTGGCGCCATCGAGGCGTGCGGCCTCGATGATCTCGGTTGAGACCGAGCGGAAGAAGCTGGTGTACATAAAGATGGCCCACAGGTCCACCAGCTTCGGTAGAATCATGGCCCAGTAGGTATTGTAGAGGCCGGCCACGCGAATAATCAGGAACGTCGGCACGAGCAGGATGATGGACGGGTAGAACATCTGGAAAAGGATGAAGTTGTAGACCATCCTCTGGCCGCGAAAGCGCAGGATGGAGAGCGCGTAGCCGACGATGGCGCCGATGGCTACCACGCTGACACTATCGACGACGCTGACCAGTACGCTGTTGAAGAACGCATTCAGCCAGGGTTCGGCCAGGAAACCGCCCCCGGTCCATACCCATTGATACGAGCGGAAAGTCAGGCTGCTGGGGATCAATGTTTTATCGATCTGGTCCCAGGGCGCCAGCGATTGCACGAACAGGTAAAAGTAGGGCAGGACCATGATCGCCAGCACAGGTATGGCGATGACGTAGAGGATGGCGGTTCTGGTCAGGCGCCTGCGCCACAGGCTGCTGGCCGCCCTGCGCGCGGCCTCCGGCTGTGCCCTGACGGCGATAGCCACCCCGGATCCGCTCTGGATTCTTGCCATAATATTGTTCCTCCCAATAATCCCTTTTTCTCCTGGCGCGCCGCCTGCGGCGGCGCGCCAGGAGAAAGAAAATGGGGACACCCCACGCCCCGTCAGGGGAAAAAGCCCCCCGTATCCCCTAGCTTGCCAGCATCGGCTGAACGGCGGACTTCCATTTGTTCCATGCCTGGTCGGGCGGGGCCTGGCCCTTGACCACGGGAATAAGCGCGTCATCGCCCAGCGCTACCTGAATGTCGGTGTATTTTGGCACCTTTATGGGCGGCACTGCATTCGGTATGTTCTGCGCGAAGGCGTTGAGTTCGGGATGCTGGTCCAGGTACGATTTGAAGATCGGGTTCGTGCTCAGATCGTCGCGAGCCGAGGGCAGGTTGGTGGTCTGCATCCATTGCAGATCGTGCTGTGGATCCGAGAATACCCACTTGAGGAACTGCCACATCGCTGCCTGCTGATCTGCCGAAGCCTGTTTGTAGATCACGACGCCTTTGGCATCGGCGAAAGTTTTGACTGCCTGACCGGCTGGATAGTCGTCAGGCACAGGCGGCGGCGTAAGCACAAAGGTATCGTTGAGCTTCAACTGGGGATACTTCTGCGCCCAGGTTGTGAACTGCCACGGGCCGATGATGCTCATCACCGAGACGCCGGTTTCAAACGGATCGGTCACGGTCTGCGTCAGCAGCAGTTTGTTCTGTTGCAGGTCTCTCAAGAAGCCTAACGTGGCAATGGCTGCCTGGTCGTTAGCGGCGATCTGGTTGCCATTGATGAGGCTCTGGCCGTTGCTGGCGGCATCGTAGAGGGTGAAGAAGTCGAACCAGCGCTGCCACCAGGTGTTATCTACCAGGCTGGAGTCCGCCCACACGAATTTGTTGAGGAACTTCTGCTTGAGCTTTTTGCCCATGTCAATGATCTGGCTATAGGTCTGCGGCGGCTTATCGTAGCCGATCTGCTTGAGGATATCGCTGCGCCAGGCGACGAGTATCGCGTTGGTGTAGATCGGCAGCACGTAGTGGTGGCCGTCGCTAAATTTCCAGCCCTCGATAGTCTGTTGCATATGACGGGCCGAAATAACGTCATTCCAACCGGGCATCTCGTCAAGCGCAACAATCGCATGGTCGTTGACGAGCTGGCTGCCAAAGCCGGTAAAGATGTTCTCCGATGCGGTGGGAGCTGTGCCCCCGGCGAGTGCGGACTGGATGGCGGCCTCTGAGGTTGGCGTCTCGGGCATCGCCCGCACGCTGATCTGGACGCCCTTATGCTGCGCCATGTATGTCTTCGCCATGCTGGCCCAGAAAGCCTGCTGCGGTGGGTTAGGCGCGGCCCAGAAGCTAATCGATACGGTTCCGCTCCCGCTCTGACCTCCGGCTCCCCCACATGCAGTGAGGGCTATACCGGCGATCAGTATGAGCGCTACAGCCCAGGTGATTCTCTTCAGCTTCATTGCTAATACCTTTCTGCGAGAAGAAGACAGATTAAAATACCTTCTACAAGGGTCTACTTGAGGAAGTATCCGATGCCCGGCACCATCGCCTGCTCGCGCCTGCGGCGCTCGTGCTGGGTGCTGGTTGGTGTAGCAAAGGGAGGCGCTGCGCGTCTTTGCCACACCAACCAGCATGTCTTCTTGTGCGGCGGAGCCGCGCGATGGTTGGGGATAACGGAAAAGGCTGACAGGTATAGATGCTTTGCGTCTATCACCCCCTTCGCTTATGCTTTAGCCGGGCATAGTGCAGCCGCAGGACCGACGTATCACCAGTTCGGTTGCAACCAGCGTCTGGATCGCGGGGCCGCCTGGATCAGCGAGCAGATCCAGCATACGACGGGCTGCGAGTTTGCCCATCTCGTGTTTGAAGACCTTGATGGTGGTGAGCGGCGGCTCGCTCAGGGCGCTGAAATAAGTATCGTCGAAACCGATGACCGCGACATCATCCGGCACGCGCCGCTCCAACTGTGCGAGAGCGCGTATGGCTCCCAGAGCCATTGCATCGTTAGCGGCAAAGACGGCGGTCAGATCGGGATTGGTTGAAAGCGCTGCTTGCATCAGGGCTTTACCGGTTTCCAGGGTTGTGCCCTCCTCGGTATGGAAGACGAGCGGATGGAGTCCGGCTGCGTTCATGGCCTCCTGGTAGCCCTGTCCACGATGCACCGAACTGGCCCACGCCTGCGGCCCGAGCAGCGCGGCGATGCGGCTATGGCCGTGCTCGATCAGGTGCTGTGTCGCTAACTGGCCGCCCTTGATATCGTCGCTATAGACGGCATCAACCTGCACGGTGCTCAACGTGTTATCGATTAACAGCACGGGCACCTCCAGTTGTTTGAGCGCCAGAATGAATCGCGGCGCGATATCCGGCCCCGCCAGAATAACGCCATCCACGCGATTTTCAGCCACCGGCTTGAAGGTTGTCACGTCTTTAAGCTGTTCATCGCCGATGGTCGTGAGGAGAAGGTGATAGCCCTGGCGGCTCAGTTCAGCCTCGACGCCATGCATGATGATGGGGTAGAAGGGATCGACATCAAGAGGAACGTGTGCCTGGTGCACAACATAGCTGATCGTCTCGGTGCGTGCGGTTGCCAGGCCGCGCGCCGCCATGCTGGCCGAATATTGCAATTCCTGAGCCACTGCCAGGACGCGCTTGCGCGTCTCCGGGCTGACTCCCCCTTTGCCATTGAGCGCGCGTGAGGCAGTAGCCAGCGATACGCCGGCTTT
>DATGLE010000087.1:0-2917 GCA_035294325.1 Ktedonobacteraceae bacterium
GGAGGCGGCGAAGAGATCTGAACGGTTATAAAATATTAACTGCCCTTGCCGCTATTAGCGCAATGATGAGGATAGAGAGGATCGACTCGATCATCATCAACGTTTTAGCCGTGCGCGTCAGGGGAAACGTGTCGGTTGGACTGAACGCGGTTGCAGTGGTGAAGGCTACAAAAACGTAGTCAAGGAAGTGCGGCGCCCAGTGTCCATCGCTATTTCCGCCCATCTGCTGTTGCGGAAACATCAGATCCTCCGCCTGGTGGCCTTTCTGGTGCCTCTTGCGCGGCCCCCCGCCATCGATTTCCCAGTACCAGAGCGCAAAGACGAGGATGTTGGAGAGCCAGAGCAGCCCCGCCTCGCGCAGCAGATTCGTTGCCTGCGTTTGCGTCCTTCCCGGCAGGGTGAGGATCATCAGGGCAATGCCGATAATCAATGCCAGGGTGACGATGCTCAGGAGGATGAGGCTGAAGATACGTGTTGTTGCGTGAGAAAGGGGGCGGCCCATGAACCAGGCAATGCAGAGGGGCAATAACAAGACGATTTCGATTGCCAGGGGCAGCCAGCTTGGTCCCACCGTCACACGTTCGGGCAGCGCCGCGTAGAGAATGCCGAGCGCTAATGCGCCGATGGCAGCGGCCCAGCGCGGCGCCATCGAGGCTTTTTGGGGTGGTTGCTGTGAAATATTGGATGCCGTCTGCTGAGGTGGCCGGGTTTCGTTGCCTGCGTCCATCTTTGCCATGCCTCCCGCTCGAACAAATTTGTGCCCCCGTCATCACTATTGTACTGCTCTCTACTCTCACTGGCAACCTTCTCTGTCCTGCGCGGGGCTATTTAATGCTCCCCACCCCACGCCCGAAAGGAAGAGTCTGGGTGGGGACACCCCGCGCCCCGCAAGGGGGCGGCCGCCCCCTTGACCCCCGCTTCTGGCGAGCATTACATAGCCCTGGTCCTGCACACACATCCCTTCTTTTCGAGCAGGGCGAAGTCCTGCTGTCCGGGGGCTGTGCACAAAATGACAATGTGTTCATAAAATGCCGTAGCGCGTGCAAAATGGCCCCGCTTCTGCTATAGTAGAGTGGTGCTAAAATGTTGGTGTGAGAATGCGTTGCTATCAGGTGTAGGGAAGACTGCGGATGATGGATGTGGGACGACGGTCCGAACAGATAAATGCATCGAGTATATTGAGCGCGCTGCTCAGCGAGTTCAGCGCGATCACTGACCATCGCACTTTGCGCGATAGTTTACCCCGGCGTCTGGCAAAGCTGCTCAGGTGCCGCTGTGTACTCTTCTACCAGCGCCTCGGCGAGACCCTGCAATTCGCCTCCGGCTCCTACGATGATAAGCCGGGCTGGTCTGCTCCCCTGCTTGCCGTTGCCCATATCAATCCCATCAACGTGAACAGCGATGTGCCGGAGGCATGCGCCTGGCGGGAACAGCGCGTCGTGGTGGCGCCGGAGCGCTGCCCGACACTCGCGGCTGCGCCCCTGATCTATCGACGGCGCGGCATCGGCGTGCTGGCCGCTGTACGTGGGCAGCATACAGAGAAAGCGCAGGGAGCCGATTACTGGACCGAGGATGAGGCGCTCATTCTGGAGGCGGCCGCCGGTATCGTTGCGCTGTTACTGGAGAATGCGCGCCTGCTGGAGCGTGACAGGGAACGCATCCATGAACTCTCGCTGCTCAATAGTATCAGCGGCCAGGTGAATTATGCGCTCTACGATCAGGAGAGGATACGCGGCCTGCTCATACAGCGCACAAAAGAGATTGCTGGCGTTGATCGCTACGCGCTGATCGATCCCGCCTTGCCCGATCCGACCTCGTGGGTAACGCCTGCCCTGCGCACGCTGCTCTTGCAGCGTTTTGATAGGCAGAGGGCACCCGCGCCCCTGCTGATTGAGCGCATCGGCGAGGCCGGCATGCCACAGATTGACGACTATCTCAGGCAGTTGCCGCCGGAGGTCAAGACCTTCTTTGCGATCCCTCTACTCAGCGGACGCGGCCCCGGACGCCGCCGTTCTTCCCGGCAGCACGAGGAGGGCGGCGCCACTCAGGAGAGCGCGCAGGAACGGCGCGTCCTGGGGATCATTGCCGGCGCCTATCACCGTGCGCGTAAAGTACGCCGCGAGGAACTTATCTTGCTCCAGGTTCTGGCGAGCCAGTGCGGTGTGGCGTTGGAGAATAGGCGTCTGATCGATGAGAAACGCCGCCTGGACCGCCTCGCCGCTCTGGGCGAAATGGCCGCTAATGTAGCGCATGAGGTGCGCAATCCCCTGGCATCGATCAAGACTTCCATGCAGTTGCTGATGGACGAACTGAGAGATGAGGGGGCCGAACAGCGAGCCGGCGCTGCCGGGGATGATGGGCAGAGCGAGTGGATTCAGGAGTCAATAGGGGTTGTACTCAAAGAGGTGGAGCGCCTGGATGCGATTGTGCGCGATCTGCTGCTCTTTGCGCGACCTCGCCAGCTTCATCGCATGCCCTGCAATCTGGTGGAACTCTGCGAACGTGTTCTGCATCTTATACAGGCACAATGTTCAGAAGCGAACGTGGGCATTCAGCGCGTCTATGAAGAGGTGCCTCTGCTGCGCGTTGATGCGGCGCAGATCGAGCAGGTGCTGCTCAACCTCTATATGAATGCGCTGCAAGCGATGCCCGATGGCGGCACGCTGACGGTGGCCTGCCGCACGCTCGCTGCTGATGTGCCCGATGATGGCGAGAGCAAGGAGACAGCGGGCGGCGAGAGGGATGCCGGGGAAGCAATGGCTGTCTGTCCGCTTGACGAGAGGGTCATGCTCTCCGCGCCGCAGTGGGTGGAGATAGCGGTCAGTGATACGGGAAGCGGTATCCCTCCTGACCGGCTTGAGCGTATCTTTCAACCGTTTTTTACGACAAAAGCGCATGGGATCGGGCTGGGCCTGGC
>DATGLE010000088.1:0-24959 GCA_035294325.1 Ktedonobacteraceae bacterium
TTCGGTCCGCCGCTCACGAGTGGGTTCTGAGGCGATGGGACCATTCCGAACTTTCACCATCCATCGGATCGCTGTTGGACATCGACCTCATACTGGTTCGCTCAACGCGGGGCAGTCTTTGCTATTTGATTGTGTTACCTTAAAGAATAACAGCATATCAGGCAGATGTCAATTCACATTTTTAGCGACCCCAGGGCGATTTAATGCTCGCCAGAAGCGGGGGTCAAGGGGGCGGCTGCCCCCTTGCGGGGCGCGGAGTGTTCCCGCCCAGACTCTTCCTTTCGGGCGTGGCGTGGGGAGAATTCAATAGCCCTGGCGCTCCTTCCTGGAATATAGCCACAGATCATCTCTACAGTGTACAATAAGAATGTTAACAACCGAAGTCACTCCTCAGGTCTTCTCTTTCCCTGACGGGTAAGCCGCCTCTGGCGGCGCCATCAAGATTTGTAACGGAGGCAACTCTATGACAACCACAGGGAGTCAGATTACCGTCGCATCGCGTATTGACCGCTTGCCGCTCTCCTCAATCCATCGCAAGCTCAGTTTCGTGCTGGGCATCGGCACATTCTTCGACCTTTATGACATCTTTCTCGGCGGTCTGCTCGGCGCGGTCCTTACTCCACTCTTCCACCTCAACACCTTTGAGACAGCACTTATCATCGCTTCGGGCTTCATCGGCATGTTCGTCGGCGCCATCGTACTCGGCATCGTCTCCGACTACATTGGCCGGCGAGCAATGTACATGGTCAACCTGCTTATTTACTCTCTTTGCTCGCTCATCGCCGCCTTTGCCCCCGGCTTCCTCTGGATCGTCGTTTTCCGCTTCCTGGGCGGGCTGGGGCTGGGAGCAGAGCCGCCGCTGACCGACACTTATATAGGCGAGATGGTCCCGAGATCTGTACGTGGTCGCTATACGGCCTGGTCGTACACGCTGGGCTTTTTCGGCATACCTGTGGCGGGTTTCATCGGCAGGTTCGTCGTCAAGGCGTCGTTTCTCTCTGTTGCCGGATGGCGCTGGCTGCTCATCGTGGGAGCGCTTGGCGCGCTCATCGTCTGGTTCCTGCGCCGCAATCTCCCCGAATCGCCGCGCTGGTATGAGATCCGCAACAATAACGAGGCTGCGAACGCGACTCTGAGCGCCATCGAGCAGGAGGTCATGCGCGAGCATAACCTGCAATCACTGCCGGAGCCGCAGCCGGTTGTGGTTGAGCCGCAAACGCGGGCCACCATCACCGAGATCTTCAGCGGCCAGTACGCCAGACGCAGCACGATGCTCTACATCTTCCAGCTTCTCCAGACCGTCGGCTACTACGGCTTCGGCTCGCTGGCGCCGATTGTGCTGACAGCCAAAGGTTTCAGCGTCGTCAGTTCGCTCGGCTATGTCGCGCTCAGTTTCCTGGGCTACCCGCTGGGATCGTTCATCTCGGTCTTCCTGGTAGAGCGTTTCGAGCGCAAATGGCTGATCGTAGGATCGGCGATCCTGATAGCCCTCTTCGGCCTGGGCTTCGGCTTCGCCACTTCCGCGCCGGTGCTCGTGATCTGCGGCTTCTTGCTGACCACCGTCAGTAATATCTTCTCGAATGCCTTCCACATCTACCAGGCCGAGATTTTCCCCACGCGCATGCGCGGCACAGCCGTGGGCACCGCGTACAGCCTGAGCCGGCTGGCGAGCGCGATCCTGCCATTCGTAGCGCTGCCGGTGCTCAAATCCTCGGGGCCGGTCACGGTTTTCGCCGGGGCTGCCGTTATCCTGGGCATTCTCTGCCTTGATGTCGCCATCCTGGGACCGAGGAGCACGGGCCAAACGCTGGAGGTTGTCTCGCAGTAGAAAATCAGGCGTGGGCTGCCCTGGCGGCAGCCCACAGGCTATTTTTATTGCTTCTCGTTGGGGGGTTCGCTTATATCTCGCGGAGGGCGCAAGTCGCGCGGCTGGCCGGGATAGCGCGGTAGACCCGCTGCCGGTCCCAGTTGGCCGGTGGGCTGGGAGATCCGGGCGGCTTTGCGCTCCAGAGCAAGCTGGATGAGGTCGACGGCGCTATCCAGGTCGAGTACAGCGGTGTTTACGATCAGGTCGTAAAGGTAGGGATCGCCGGGGTTTCGACGGTGCGCGACCTGGAGGTAACGGGCGCGGTCCTGATCTTTGAGCATGATGCGCGCATGGGCGGCGTCACGGTTCAAAGCCTCGCGCTGCATCACGTAGCGAATGCGCTGCTCAAGAGGGGCCACGATGCGCACATGCAGCACATCGCGCTCACCGGCCAGCAGCGCCTGCGAACCGCGACCAACAATGACGACATGCCCGGCAATGGCGGCGGCTTTGACAACCTTGCTCAGCGCCTCGTGATAGTTGCGCACCTCTCTGCTCAGCGGCAGGGGCGCTATCGCGAGCATCGTCGGATGGATAGCCTGGACGCTTTTCAGGATATAGGAGACGGTGCTCTCTACGCGTTCATCATGCGCCTCGGCCTGCGCTATGCTGACATGCAGTTCCTGCGCTACGCGGCGCACGATTTCATGATCGATCAACTGCCAGCCCAGCCTCGCGGCGAGCCGCCTGGCGATCTCACCGCCACCGCTGCCGTATTCGCGCGACACGGTGATAGCGCGCATGCGGGCGATCAGGTCGCTCTTCTCTTCCACAGATATCTCACCCATAGCTCTTCCCTCCTGACGTAATGAAGTTTAACGACCAGGTTGAACCACGTTATCCTTGAGTGGCTGCCATGTCATCCTGAGCGGCAGGGAAGGATCGGCGGCATCGGCTCCTTCGCCGCGCTCAGGATGACACGAGGAGATCGTCCTTACGCAGCTGCTCCCGCACGGCTTCGCTCATCTCCCTGGTGCTGGCGCGCCCGCCCAGATCCGGGGTGAGCACCTGGCCTTGCGCCGTCACCGCCTCGATGGCGCGCATTAATGAGGCTGCTGCCGAGGGCTCGCCCAGGTAATCGAGCATCATCTGCGCCGACCAGAGCGCCCCTATCGGGTTGGCGATCCCCCTGCCCGCGATATCAGGGGCCGAGCCGTGCACCGGCTCGAACAGCGCTGGCCCCCGGCGAGTCTCAGGCTCCGGGTGGATATTGGCGCTCGGAGGGATGCCGATGCTGCCCTGCAAAGCCCCGCCAAGATCGGTCAGGATATCGCCGAAGAGGTTGGAGCCAACGACGACATCGAAGGTCTGCGGATGGGTGACGAAACGGGCGCTGAGCGCATCGATATGCCACTTCTCGGTTTCAATGTCGGGGTAGTCTCTGGCAACTTCGGTAAAAACCTCGTCCCACAACACCATGCCATACTGCATCGCGTTCGATTTGGTCGCGCTCGTGACCTTGCGGCGATTCTCGCGCCGCGCCAGTTCGAAGGCGTAGCGAATGATACGCCTGGTGGCGCGCCGCGTGAAGACGCTCGTTTGCAGCGCGACCTCATCATCGGTGCCCGCGTGGCTGCGCCCGCCAACGCCGGCATACTCGCCCTCGGTATTCTCACGCACGCAAAGAAAATCGATATCGGCTGGCCCGCGCCCGCGTAATGGTCCCTGGATGCCCGGCAACAGGCGAATGGGACGCAGGTTGACGTAGAGATCGAAGTGCTGGCGAATCGGGATCAGCAGGCCACGCAGGCTGATATGATCTGGCACCGTGGGGAAGCCAATGGCCCCAAGATAGATTGCATCGAACTCCGCCAGCGTCTTCAAGCCGTCGGTGGGCATCATACGCCCGTGTCGCAGATAGTACTCACAGCCCCAGTCGAATGGCTGCATATCGAGCCGGAAGTCGCCAAACAGGGAGGCCAGGAGGTCGAGGGTTTGCACCCCTTCGGCAATTACATCCTGCCCTATGCCGTCGCCCGGCAGCAGCGCTACCCGGTAATACCGCATTGCTTGCTCCCGTTTCTTTGTATTTATCTAATGTTAATCATACCACCTGGCACCCGGCACTGTTGATATCAGCAACCGGCCCTCGCTGCTTTTTTCTGCTATAATCGGTTAGGGGCCTTTGCGCTCATTCCAATACCATCGCGCGCTCGCGCCTGCGGCGCTCGCCTTGTTTAGTTTGTGATGCAGGAAAATGCGCTCCGCGCATTTTCCTGCACACCAACCCGGATCCTTGCGCGATGGAGCTGCATGAACACCGCCGGGGAAAAAGGGTATGCTGGTGCGGCGGAGTCGCACCAACGCATGGCGAGAGAAACGATGAGAATGCTGAGCAACAGACACTACTGAAGGAGGGCTACACTTTGAAAATCGTTGATGTCAAAATGCATGTCATGGGCACGGCCTGGAGAAACCTCAGCTTCGTGCGCGTTCTGACCGACGAGGGATTAGAGGGAGTCGGTGAGGTGCGCATGCTCAACCACACCGATGCTCTGCGCGGATACTTTGCTGAGGCTGTGCCAAATCATATTTTAGGATCGGATCCCTTCAACATCGAGGATCTTGTTCAGCGCATGTACCGCAACGATTACGCGCGCACCGGTGAGATTGCCATGTCCGGTATTTCTACCATCGAGATAGCATGCTGGGACATCATGGGCAAGGCGCTGGGGCAGCCCGTCTATAAATTGCTGGGCGGCGCGGTGCGCGATAAGATTAAAGCCTATGCCAATGGCTGGTATACAGTCGAGCGCACGCCTCAGGAGTTCCACGCCGCCGCTAAGCGCGCGCTGGAGAAGGGCTACCGCGCGCTCAAGTTCGATCCTTTCGGATCTGGCTTCTACGAGCTTGAGCGGGCCGAGAAGCGCAAGGTGATCGAACTCGTCGAGGCCGTGCGCGACGCGGTTGGACCCGATGTCGAGATCCTGATCGAGATGCATGGCCGCTTCAATCCCGCCACGGCTATCGAGATGGCGCAGGAGCTTGAGCGCTTCAAGCCATCCTGGGTTGAAGAGCCGGTGCCGCCTGAGAACCTGGCCGCGCTCAAGAAGGCCGCCGAGAAAATTACCATTCCTGTCGCCACAGGTGAGCGCCTGCACACGCGCTACGACTACCGTGAACTCTTTGAGCTACAGGCAGCGGATATTATTCAGCCCGATATCACGCACTTCGGCGGCATCATGGAGACGAAGAAGCTGGCAGCGTGGGCGGAGAGCTATTACATCCTCGTTGCGCCGCACAACGTTGGCGGGCCGGTCTCGACGGCTGCGGCGCTGCACTTCGCGGCCTCAACGCCCAACTTCAAGATCCAGGAGCATTTCAACGACTTCGCCGAGGAGTGGGTGAAGGCCGCAGCTCCGGGCAATCCCGAGGTGGTCGATGGTTACTTCGCGCTGCCGCAAGGTCCCGGCCTCGGTGTGACGCTCGATCTTTCAGTGGTTGAGCAGCACCCACAGCAGCGCATTTTCTTCAACCTGTTTGCCGAGAACTGGCACCGCCGCCAGGCCGTCGTGCAGGAGTGAGGCTATCAACCCGCGCTGCGGGCTTGTCAACGGCGCCCCTACCCGCGCCGCCAGGCCGTCGTGCAGGAGTGAGGCTATCAACCCGCGCTGCGGGCCTGTCAACGGCGCCCCTACCCGCGCCGCCAGGCCGTGGTGAAAGAATAAAATAATCAACGGCCAGAGGTGCGGCACGAAGATAAATAGCGCGATTACAACCGCGAGGATGGCACTCAGGAGGACGGCTCCGGCGGCTACATCTTTGGCTATCTTCGCCAGGGGATGATACCCGGGCGAAGCAAGATCAATGCAAAGTTCAACCGCTGTGTTGACCATTTCCGCGATGAAGACCGCTGTGATAGCGACAAAAATCATGGCGAACTCGATGGCGGAGATATGCAGCGCAATGCCAAGTAGAATAGCGAGGAGAGCGAGGATAAGGTGGACACGAGCATTGCGCTGCGTGCGCAGGGCATACCAGAGTCCACTGAAGGCATAGCCAAAGCCCGCGATAAATTTAGCCAGCTCACCCCTCTGTGGACGCTGCGGCAAAGGAGGAGGAGACGACTGGCTCATCGCTCCTAAGCCTTAGGATCAAATCCGGCGAGTACCGCCCGCTGTATGCGTACCATCGCCTGGTAGCCTGCCTCGGTGTGGTCATCATAGCCGATCAGGTGGAGCACGCCGTGCGAGAGCAAATAAAGCAGCTCATAGCGCGAGCTGTGGCCGGCCTCGAGTGCCTGCCGGACAATGGTAGGCCAGGACATCACGATATCGCCCAGGTTCATTACCGTCCCCGGCGGGTTGACAAATACCGGTGTCTGCTGCCCCGGATTCGGCGCTCCATTCTCTTCGGGCGAATGCCAGAGCTGGTCGGCGGGCGCACGCACAAGCGGCTGCTCAAGGAGCGGAAACGAGAGGACATCGGTGGAGGTGTTCTGATCGCGATATTGCTTATTCATATCGCGGATGCCCTCATCATCGGTAATGAGCAGCGTGAGCATAACCTGCCTGGTAACATCCGCTTCACGCAACGTGCGTACAACGACATCATCCAGATCGACGGATGAAAGCATCTGCTCAACCGATGCATTTTGTTGCTCATCACCCACGCTTACGTAGAGTTCTATAAGAGGATGCTCTTGCATTATACTCCTCTCCCTATGAAGGATAAAGGGAAACGCCAGGCGCTATCTCCGGCCGGGACACCATGTGACTATAAACAAGCATGAGTCCACGCAGCAAGGCGCAGCCTGGCGTTTTGCCAGCAGGTATTTCGCTCGTTAGCCTCTACGCGCGGCCTTGCGCCTGCGTGCGGCCTCTTTTCTCTTTCGTTTGACGCTCGGCTTCTCGTAATGTTCTCTGCGGCGGGCTTCCGCGAGAATACCATCCTGCTGAATCTTGCGATTAAAGCGCTTGAGCGCGGTCTCGAAGGATTCGTTCTCGCCGATCTTGACTTCCGACACCGGTCTCCCCCCTCTCATGGCCTGTTTTCGAGGCGAGCAGTGCTCTCATGCTGCTTGCACCCGCCTCGTGGACCTGCGCAAAAAATTATAGTGTAGGCTGAGCATCGTGTCAAGATTTCGAGCTACGCGCTACCTTTTCCGACCTTTCTGCCAAAGGCGATGATGAAGACGATGAAGCCGAAAATCAGGATACTGAACAGGGTGATCGTGCGGTCCAGCAGGATTGCCGCCGCCGCAAGGTTGATCGTATTTGCTCCAGTGGCGAAGAGCGCAATCATCGCTACCATGCCGCCCTCGACCAGCCCGACGCCGCCTCCTGTCGTCGGAACAACGGTCAGCAGAGCCTCACCCAGTCCGATAAAGATTGCGGCCGCCAGGATGTGAACGAGGCTGCCGCCGATGAGATTGAGGGAGAGCGCGATGAAAAAGAAACGCAGCGCCTCACAGGACCATACACCAATGGTCAGTCCGGCGAGGAGGGGAATGCGCTGAAATGAACCCAGCACGCCTTCTTGAAGGTGATAGTATTGCGGGCGAAAACGCTGCGGGACAAGCCTGGCGATAGGCTCACGCGCATGTCGCAGTACGAATAGCGCCCCGATGCCCAGCACGACGATAACCAGCAGCAGTTCCAGGCTCAGGCGTAACTGTGGCGGCAGATGCTCATGGAGGCTGATGATGATCGCAGGAATGAAAAGCAGCAGCAGCACGATGAGATCGAGCATACGCTCGGCGATGACGGTGCCAAAACTGCGCGTCGTCGAAACGCCTATCTCCTGGCGCAGCAGGTAGGCGCGATAGAGGTCGCCCAATTTGGCCGGTACAACCGAATTGGCGAAGAAGGAGATGTAGATGATCTCAAGCAGCTTCCAGAATTTCGGCAGGTGTACGCCATTGGCCTTTGTGAATCCGACGTTCTCCAGTAGAATCCGCCAGCGCCATGCGCGTATGGCGAAGGAGCAGTAGTAAATGCCAAAGGCGAGCAGGAAAAAGAAGAGGTTGGCGCTGCGGATCGCAGCCCACGTCTTCTGCGGGTTGATATGCACCTTGAGGGCGAAGATAGCCAGTGCAACGAGCACGATAGCCAGTGGTACGAGCGTGCGCCAGTGCAAAAGCCGTTTACCCAGGGAGAGCTGCTCACGCGTCACCTCCTCACCCGGCTGAATCTGCACCTCTTTATCTCCGCTTCGCGGTAGCGACTCCGCAATGGCTGCGGATGGATGCTCATCTACGGCAGAGATGCCGGCATTGCTACGATCTTCTTTCTGCAAAACGTCCTCCATCACTACCGACGCGCGGCGCCACCGCTGCCAGGCGGATCAGCAGAACAAGCAGCAGCGCCATAAGACTTGTCAGACTATGTACGTACAAATCGTCCACCATGTTATGAACACAGATGGAGAGCAGCGAGGCTAATAAGCCTACCGCCAGCGCCCGATCATCTGTGAGCCTGCGCAGCAGGTCGGCTCTTCTGGTCGCTGCGGCGGCCGGAGTTCCTGGCGCTGGTCGCGCTCTCAGCGCCCTCACCCGCCTCCATCTTTTGCTGATAGCGCGAAACGAGCGCCCACCGGCAACGAAGGATGCGACCAGGAATAATATCAGGCCCAGCACGCCAAATATACCGGCTTCAGCGGCAATATTGATGTAGTAGTTGTGAGCGTGCCCCAGAGGATTCGCAAAGATAGTAATGAAATAGCGCGGATAGGCTTCGGGATAGTTGCCAATACCAACGCCCAGCAGGGGATGAGTCAGGAACATACGCGCCCCGGCTATCCAGTGAGCAAGGCGCTCGGCGGTTGAATAATCGGCGGCCGAGGGTGCCGTAAAGGAGATGCTGGCAAGTCCGAGTACCTTCAGGATTGGCAGGAGGAAGCGTTCGGGCACTATCCCCGCAAGATAGCCAGCCACGATGCCCAGTCCACCGATGCCAGCGGCGCCCATCAGCGGGCGGAGGCGCGGTATACCCAGCGTCACAATAAACAACACGGCGACAGCCAGCGCGATCTCCCCACCGCGCGATTGTGAAAAATACTCGGCTGCCGCGAGCAAGATGGCTGTGCAGCCCGCAAGTATGCGTATGCTCCAGCTTCGCGCCAGCAGCGTCAACGCAACAGCAATGGTGAGCGTCATATTAATGTAGCCAGCGTAGGGATTGGGCTGGCCGAAGGTACCGTAGACGCGCAGCGCCGAGTTGCGTATGAAGGCTGTCGGCCCCAGATCGAAAAAGTTCTGAGCATAGCCCATGATGGCCTGCGAGATCCCTGCCAGGCAGATAATGATTATCAGCGCCCAGATCTGGCGCCGTGTGCGGATGTATTGCGCCCCGATGAACAGCACAATCAGAACCTCAATCCACTTGATGATCTCTTTAAGGCTCAGGTTGATGCTGAGCGTCACGGTCATCGAGAGCAGCATAGCCAGGAGCAGCGCAAGGAGGGAGAGCGCAAGGGGACGTGGCACATTGAAACGTTCGTGGTCCAGTGGGCCGGCCTCAATTCGCGCGCGCACGATGTAGGGACGCAGCACAAAGCTCATCAGCCAGCTTGCGGCAAGCAGAAAAACCAGGATATCGGCGCTATTGAGGTTTGCGCCACCCACAGTGAAGGCATCGAGCGATCCCCACGGCACCGCGATAGGCAGCAGATAGAGCGCGACACGCGGGCGTATGATGATCCAGACGGCCCCGGCAAGATAGAGCGTGAGGCGGATATTCCAGGGTTCAGGCAGTGCGATCAGGCAGAACAGCGCGCATAACGCCACAACCAGACCCGCGAGATTCGGCATGGTTGCATGTCGCTGCATGCCTGCCCGCACCCTGTACCATAGTGGGCGGTTGTATGTGGTGGAAGCCAGTCCGCCGGTACCAATTTCATACATAATGTATCATCTATCCAACCAACCGCCGGCGCTACACGACGGTAGAGAGGCGATTACTACGACTGCGGAACCATTCGATAGTGCGTTGCAAGCCTTCTTCCAGGCCAACGCGCAATTGCCAGCCAAGCATACGCTGCGCCTTCGTGATATCGGGGCGACGCCGCTCAGGATCATCGACGCGGTGCGGCTCGAACTGGACGTTGGACGTGGAATTGCAGAGCCGGATAATCGTTCGCGCGAATTCGAGCACAGTATGTTCCTCCGGGTTGCCCAGATTAAAGACCTCGCCTGCCGTGCCAGAATGAAACATTGCCAGCGCAAGTCCCTCCACCAGATCACTCACGTAACAGATACTACGCGTTTTACTGCCATCTCCATAAATGGTCAGCGGCTCATTTTTCAGAGCCTGGGTGATAAAGTTGGGGATCATGCGCCCATCATCGACCTGACTGTTGGGACCGTAGGTGTTGAAGATGCGCACAATACGCACATTCGTCCCATACTGGCGGTAATACTCCATCGTCAGAGTTTCGCCCAGGCGCTTGCTCTCATCGTAGCAGGCGCGCGGGCCGATGGGATTCACATTCCCCCAGTAGCTCTCGACCTGGGGATGAACCAGGGGATCGCCATAGATCTCCGAGGTTGAAGAGATCAAGAACATCGCATTCTGCCGGCGTGCCATTTCTAGCATCTGATAGGTCCCCAGACTATTCACCAGAATAGTCTCGATAGGATGCTCCATATAGCCTACCGGGCTGGCCGGGCTGGCGAGATGAAAAATAGCGTCGGTTTCGCAGGAAAAGGGCTGCGTGACATCATGTTTCAGAAATGAGAAACGCGGATTATTGAGTAAATGAGCTATATTCTGTGTAGAGCCAGTAACAATGTTATCTACACATAAAACGCTATGACCTGCCTCAAGTAGATATGAACAGAGATGAGAGCCAATAAAACCTGCTCCACCGGTCACGACGATTTTCAAAGAGCTGAACCTCCAGAAAAAATCACCAGGCCGCTTTGATACTTTTGTATTTAAGCGCCTACTGGCTAGACGAACCGGGACCTTGAAGGTAACGATTTTGCCCCGGTTATACATCCATAGAAACGAACGTAAGAGTGAACACGTTTCGGCATGTGCTTTTTGTCTATACCTGAGCGGATATCCTGCTCAGCGCTTTGCCCCCTCGCCGGGCTGTCGTCGCACGGCGGAGCTGTGCAGGGAGAGAGGATAGTGGTGTGGCAAAATGCGCGAAGGGCATTTTGCCACACCACTATCCTCTCTCAGGCGAGCACCGCAGGCGTGAGCAAGCATTGGCGCAGGCACAAGCAGGTATTCTTTCAGAGGCCGGGCTTGTGCCGGCGTTTCCAGATGCGGTACATAACCTCATCGCACCAGCTAAGGAACCCGGCGGTAGTGAAGCCGTGAACGATGACCACGCCGAGCAGCGAATAGGGGTACGGCTGGAGCAGATAAACAAGGCTGAAGACGATGCCAGCAACGCCGACGCCGGCAACGCTGCGCCAGCTCCACTTGCCCAGGCGATGATAAAGCGTATATACGACGGTGCTCGCCAGCCAGCCCCAGCCCAGCCAGTTCGTCCACTGTGTTACCACCGCCAGCATGAAGCCGCGAAAGAACAGTTCTTCTACCGGCGCGTTGACCAGGAAGTAAAAGCTGCCTTGCAGAATGTGGTCGCCCACCGTGGGCCAGCGGAACCAGGATCCAACGATGAACATGCGCCAGAGGACGGCGAAGGCGGCCATAGGGATACCAACGAGCAGGCCAATCACGACTTGTTGTACCGCATTGTGCAGCGTCAGGCCCAGAAACGATAGCGGCAGGTGAAAGATGGCGATGTAGACAAAGGGGGCTGCACCCATCGGGATAATGCGCATCAAGGTATCGGGCCAGATCCAGCGCCACGAATCGGCGACGGTTGAGCGCTCCACGACGGGGGTTTTTACGAATGCCACGCCCTCACCTCTGCTCTTTACGCTTCATTTGCGCCAGGCCCTCTTCGGCCTCTTCCCTGGAGAAATTCCCCGCCGCCAGGTCGCTCTCGCTTCTGGCAAGCAGACGCCGGTAGAAAGCAGCGCCGCGCTCAATCGTGTTCTGGTCCGCGCCTCCGGTCTCTAACATCTCAAAGAGCGTATCCTCGGCCTTCGCGTACTGGCCGCTATGCTCGTAATAGGCAAAGAGCAAGCTCTGCGTCGCGACGGGAAGCTCATAATCTGCCAGCCTGGTGAGCAGTTCGCTGGCAGTGGCATAAAAGTCTGTATCGGCGGCTACCGGTTCGTGGAGCAGGGCAGCCAGCATCAGGTGCAGCGCTTTGAGGTAGCGGTAATAACTTTCATCGGTGTTCTGCTGATCCTCGTAGATTTCGCCCTCGGCCTTGAGCAAGAGTGCGGTCCAGAGGCACGCCTCGACATTCAGTGTGCCCAGCGGAGAGAACGTTTTTAAGAGCATCTCCTCTGAGAGCGAGTTGATGAATCTGGAGGTGAAGCCAGTGGTCTTGAGCAGAAGATCATCGATATAGATCAGGGCCTCTTCGTAGCGATTGTACTGCCTTAGTTGCAGAATGATCGCCAGATAGCGGCCAAATTTTTCTACGAGGCGCAGAATATAATCTTTGTTTATCATGATAATAATCTCTTGCTCGCGCCCGCGGCGCTCACCCTGGAGAGTTCGTTTTGTGAAAAATGCGCACCCCGCATTTTTTCACAAAACGAACTCTCTACTGTGCGATGGAGCCGTGCGAAGGCACTGCGTTTTCGAGGCGATGCAGGACTATGCCAGGCGGGCAATAGCTTCATCGAGGCGGCGCAGGCTGACATCGCGACCCAGCACCTCAAGCATCTCGAAGAGCGGCGGAGTCGCCGGGCGCCCGCTTACGGCTGTGCGGATCGAGCCGAAGAGCTGGCGCGTCTTCAGGTCGAGCTGCACCGCCAGCTCGCGCATAGGCGGCTCCATCAGTGTATGATCCCAGGACGACAGGCCCGCCAGCAGGTCGCGCGCATGAATCAGCGCATCACGCGTGCGCGGCGCATCCATACCCTTCTCGATCAGGGCCGCCGTCTCGTAGCTCAGCTCGCTCTCATAGAAGAACGAAACGACATGCGCAGCCTCTCCCAGCGTCTTCAGGCGTTCGTGCTCAAGGCGAAGCACGCGCGTGGTGTAGTCGCGATCCAGCGGACGCGGCACGCTGTCGGGCAGACCGCCTTCGGCCTCGGCTCGCTCCATATAGGGCAGCGCGCGCTCTACCAGTTCCTCAAGCGACAACTTGCGGATGTAGACGCCATTCATCCACAGCAGCTTGTCGGGATCATAGATGCCGCCAGAGACGCCAATGCGATCCAGTGTAAAGACTCGGATCAGCTCCTCGCGTGTGAAAAGCTCGGTCTTGTCGTCATAGGCCCAGCCGAGCAGCGCCAGGAAGTTAAAGACCGCCTCCGGCAGATAGCCCTGATTTCTGAAGTCCCTCCACGAAGTGGCGCCAGCCCGCTTGCTGAGCTTCTTCTTATCCTTGCCCAGCACATAGGGCACATGATAGAACAGTGGCGGCTCCCAGCCCAGCGCTCTGTAAAGCTGCACATGCAGCGGCGCACTGGATATCCACTCCTCGCCGCGCAGCACATGCGTAATGCCCATCAGGTGATCATCGACGAGGTGCGCAAGGTGATAGGGGGGCAGCCCGTTCGACTTGAGGATAATCATGTCGTCCAGGTTCGCGTTCTGAAACACCATATCGCCGCGCAGTTCGTCATGAACAACGGTCTCGCCATCCAGCGGCATTGCGAAGCGCACCGTCCAGGACAGCCCCGCTGCGTCGTTGGCCGCACGCTCCTCATCGCTCAGGTAGCGGCAGCGGCGGTCATAGCGCGGGGGCAGCTTTTTCGCTATCTGCTCACTGCGCATCTGCGCGAGACGCTCCGGCGTGCAATAGCAGCGGTAGGCATGCCCGGACGCGATGAGCTGGTGCGCGTAGTGCTGATAGAGCGCTTTCCGCTGTATCTGATAGTAGGGGCCATACGGGCCGCCAATAATGGGACCTTCGTCGATGTCCATGCCCAACCACTGAAAACATTCGAGAAGATCGTCAACCGCGCCCTCGACAGTGCGTTCTGTATCGGTATCCTCGATACGCAGGATAAATTGCCCTCCACAATGGCGTGCATAGAGCCAGCTAAAGAGGGCGGTACGCAAGTTTCCGATATGCTGGAAGCCGGTAGGGCTGGGAGCAAAGCGCAGGCGCGGCGGCTTCTCCATCGTTCCGCTCTGCTGCCCCCGGGTACGGTTGTCGATCTGCGTCATGAAATTCGCTTCCTCCTGAATATATTCAACACGACGTTACGGGCCTATTGTAGCATAGCCGGGGATGGCTGTGTAGCATTAAAGAACGCTTTAAAACTCCCCGGACCATAGAATATGATAATAAGACCATCACCGGGAGTGTGCTTGATGCTCAGCTTCGCGCGGCGGAGCCGCGCAAGGGTTATTGAATTTTGTGGAAAATGCCCTTCGCGCATTTTCCACAAAATTCAATATATACAGCGAGCGTCGCAGACGTGAGCAAGCGAGGAGCGCGGAAATCAGGCAGACTCCCTCTAAAGAAGGAAGTTATCGCATGTCGCTGCATCCCGATCCGCTGATAGCGCGTCTGCTTCCGGATACCGTCACAATCGCCGAAACCGGAGTTATTCATATCGCCGGCTGGCCGGTACCTGAACTGGCAAAGCAGTATGGCACCCCGCTCTACATTTTTGATCGCGCCACGATCCTGCACAACTGCGCCGCTTACCGCGAAGCGTTTCAGCGCTATTACCATGCCTCTGCCGTACATATTCTCTATGCCGCTAAAGCCTATCTTGCGCCCACGCTGGCACGTATCATGGCCGAAGAGGGTATGGGACTGGACGTGGTATCCGCCGGGGAATTGCTGGTAGCACAGCGGGCAGCGTTCCCGATGGAGCGCGTCTCCTTTCACGGTAACAACAAGTCGGAAGAAGAGTTACGCCTGGCGCTGCGCCTGCGCGTAGGACGTATTGTGCTGGATAACTGGAGCGAACTGGTGCGGCTCTCACAGATCGCGCAGGAGACGGGAGAGCGTCCGCGCGTGTTGCTGCGCGTTGCCCCCGATGTCGCTACCGATACACACCGCTACCTGCAAACAGGGCATGCCTCGGCCAAGTTTGGCTTTCCGCTGGGCAATGGTGAGGCGAGATTGGCAATCGAGCGCATTCTGACCGAGGGGCATCTGCGCCTGCTCGGCCTGCATGCCCATAGCGGGACAATGCTGCGCGAGACACGGCCATACGAGGAGACGCTGGAGCGACTGCTTACGCTTGCCAACGATATCTATGCCAGGACGGGCTGGTGGCCCGAGGAGATCAGCCCTGGCGGCGGTTGGGCCATCGCTACGCCGGACAACGCGGGGACACCGGGTGTAGAGGATCTGGCGCGGGCCTGCCAGCGGAGCATGGAGCGTATGCTCTCTACCGCCGGACAGCGCCGGGCGCCGGCGCTCATGATCGAACCCGGGCGCTCGATCATCGCGCGGGCCGGCGTCGCCATATACAGTATTGGCGCGCGCAAGTCTACGCCGGGCGGGATCACGTACCTCTTCGTCGATGGCGGCATGGGCGATAATATCCGCCCCGCCCTCTACGGCGCTCGTTATACCGCGCTGCCCGTTGAACATGCAACCGCCCCTGGAGAAGAGTACGTCTGCATCGCTGGACGTTACTGCGAATCGGGTGATATGCTTATTGAGAATGTCAGGTTGCCCGTCATGCGGGAGAAGGAGCTATTGCTTTTGCCGGGGGCGGGCGCATATTGCTTGCCAATGGCAAGTAACTACAACCTCGTCCCACGCCCCGCCGTAATACTGGTGGATGAGCGGCGGGTAGAGGTGATGGAGCGCCGCGAGACCTATGCTGATCTGCTGGCACGCTACCAGGATTGACAATTGTGTCAGATCCAATGGCCTTTCTGAAGACAATTGGATCTGCGTTGCAGGCTCATTCAGCCTCGCCGCTCTCGCGGCTATGCTCCGCGCTGGCTGAATGCAAGGAATGTAACTTTTTCTATGCCCTGAGCGGATTTGAAGATGAGGGGCGGCGTTCGTCCTATCGGTAGAGAGTCATAATGTATTGTGGGAGAGCATTTACTATGAGCAAAAAAGACAAGAATGGCGCTCAGGAGATAGATGAGCATGATCTGCCAACAGAGCCTGTGCCCTTCCCCGCCACCCCACCCGGCGCGCAGCAGATGACTCCCGCCGGGACAATGGCTCCCTATGATAATACCGCGCCCGGCGCTCCGCCCTATGGACAGCCCTTCCCACAACAACAGGCGCTGGTCCTGCCACAGCCCTCATGGGACGAGCCGCAGGGGGACAAAATATATCCACCGCCTGCGCCCCCTGGACCGCCACTTGCCAGGCGCAGGGGCAAAAAAAATCGCCAGCCCGCCGCCCCGGTCCAGCCAGTGTACCCCGTCTATCCTGCCTACCCTGCTTATCCGGCGCAGCCGGTCTATACGAACCAGCCTGGTCGCAGAATGGGGACGCGCCACAGCCCCGTTCCGGCGCTCACAAAGTTATTTTTCAGGCTGGTGCAATTGCTCCTGCTGGCACGCATCCTGCTAAAGCTTGCCGAGATTACCGGGCTGTATACCAGTACCGCCGCCTGGGTAGGCATCGTTTACGCGCTCAGCGACGCCTTTATCGCGCCGGTGCGCCTGCTCTGGTTGCAGGTGCACATCCCATTCACCGTCGGTCCCGAGATCTATGCGCTGCTGGGTATCGTGCTTTATGGCCTGTTCGCCCGTATCCTGGTCGGAATTTTGAGAATGATTCTCCGTTAACGCTTCCAGGCATTCTGGCTGAACAGCCGGGAGGTCGCGGGCGAGTTAATCTTTGCCAAACTCGTCGAGCACATCCAGGCTGTTGATGAAGTCGCGATACGCTTCCAGGTTATCCTTCTCAGGCTCCTGTTTCTGCTCGGCCCGCATAATCGGGCGCGGTGGCTCCTCGCTCTGCTCCAGAGCAACGCCGGCACGATCCAGCACGCTCTCCTCAACGTAAATGGGTATCCTGGCACGCACGGCCAGGGCGATAGCATCGCTGGGGCGCGAGTCGATCTCTACGTGCCTGCCCTCGACATCGAGAATGAGGCGAGCGTAAAAGATCTCGTCGATCAGGTCCGAAATCACGATGCTAACTATCTTCGCGCCCAGTTCGTTAATCACGTTCTTGAGCAGATCATGCGTGAGTGGTCGAGGCGAGGTTGTCCCTTGAAGTTCGACGGCAATAGCATATGCCTCTGCATGCGCTATCCAGATGAAGAGGTAGCGCTCCTGCTTCGTAGCTTTCAAGATGACCACCCGCTGCTGCGTCGCCAGATTTATTCGCACGCTCTCAACTGTCATCTCAACCATAGTGATTCTGACTCTCTCTTTCGTGCCGATGTCCGTCGAATACCTGACGCCTCTATTGTACACCTATCCAAACATCAGGCGCAAATCTTTAAGCTCTGCCATATCTGTTTTCATAGCCCACCATATGTCATCTCGTCTCCCCCACCAAACCTTATTATAACACGCTGCAACTCCATCGCAAGTAAGAGTGGGTCTGATTCTCAGTCGTCCTCGCCCTCGCTCGCCGGGGGGAGGCGCGCAGGGTCGCAAGAGACAGGTCTTATTGCGCGGGCCGGGCGCGAAGCGCCCGGCCCGCGCAATAAGACCTGAGAGCGAGCGCCGCAGGCGCGAGGAGAGAGTACGAAAAAAGTTTCTGAAAATTCGTTCGAAAAAAGCTTGTATTGACTATGCCGTTGTGGTATTATCATCTTGAATAGCCGTTCTAGTTGGATGGTATGGGGGATGCTCACAAACGTGTTCAGAAAGGCAGGGAAAGGTTCTATGTCATTGGAGCAAGCCAGTGAGATACAGCGCAGGATGTATGATTTCATCGTGCGCTATATGAAATCCGAGGGGATGCCACCAACCAACCGGGAGATCGGGCGCGAGATGAAGATCGCCAGCACCGGCCACGTTGACTATCACCTCACGATGCTAGAGAAGAAGGGGCTGATCACCCGCCAGCCTAAGAAGAGCCGGGGCATTAAATTGACGAAGCAGCCGATGGGCGTTCCGGTGATGGGAGCCATTGCCGCAGGTCAGCCGCTGGATATCTACCCCGAAGCGGAAGAGTCGATAGAGGTTGGTCGCGACTTTGCGGAGAGCGAGGGCACCTATGCCCTGGTCGTCCGGGGCAACTCGATGATCGAAGATCATATCTGCGATGGCGACTATGTGGTCATCAAGCCACAAACAACCTGCCAGAATGGCGATATCGTCGTCGCCGTCCACATGCAGGAAGGGATCAGCGGAAGCGCTACCCTGAAACGCTTCTTCCAGGAGAAGGAGCATGATCGCGTGCGCTTGCAGCCCGCCAATTCGCAGCTTGAGCCTATTCTGGTCCCTAAAAGCGTCTGGGACCGCGAGTGGCAGGTGCAGGGTAAGGTCGTAGCCATCTTCCGCCAGTGTGGCAGCGCTGCCTGATCGCCCATCTCTTTCTGAGCAGATAAGCATTCCCTTTGCTCCTGGAGGCAGCCACGCAGCAGCAGCCTGCATTGACCAGAAAAATATACGCCCAATGCAGGCTGCTGCCGCGTGGCTGCCTGCACCAGACTTGCCGCTATTTCCCATTCTGGTGCTCCTCAACCTCTTGTGGTCTTCTCCGACTTCTGGTATACTCTCACTATAGTCCTACTTTATCATTTATCTTCGTTCATTTCGGAAGGAGCCGTGTACAGTGTGGAAGTTTAGAAAGGATGCACCACACCTATGAAGGCTGTCGCCGCTGCACTGCTGCTCATTGTAGGGGCCGCAGTTGTTCTCTGGTATGGGAACACCTTGAACTCCTGGGTGCTTGGTGGATTGATAGGTGGTTTAGCTGCCTTGCTTCTCAGTATTCCGATTTCCCTGGTACTTTTCTCCTATTTATCGCGTCGTCATGATGAGCGAGTTCGAGCGCAGGCCGAAGAGGAAGCCGCTCTGGCTCTGGCTGAGAGTTTCCAGGACGCTCCTCGTTTCAGAAGGGCCTGCGAGGTAGAGGGTTCTATTCGACCGGCCGAGGAGACGTACCCGCGCCAGATCGAGGCGCCGCGCCATCTCCCGGCCCTAACCGCTTCGCGTTTGCCGGTAGCTACACAGCGCACCACAAACCAGTTGCCCGCCAGGCAGCAAGTGAAAAAGGCTCCCATTGTGTACACGAAGGGGGCCAGCGGACGACGCACAACCGGACGCATGAATTATCCGGGCTTCCCCGGCCTCGAACCAGGCTCATCCCATAGCCAGCACCGCGCGGCCGCAATCCGTGCGGCCCGTAGAGAAGCTGCGCGGCAATCGCAGTACGACTATGGCGACGTTGAAGTACTGCCGACGCGTATATCGAGGCAACTGCCCCCGGAGGACCTGGATGAAGAGCAGAGCCAGCAGGATTGGCAGCCGGTTACACGACGCGCCTCCCGTGAATCTCCACAGTGCGCGGACAATGCACACCGCCCTCATGCCCGTCGTACTGTCGATGCCAGGCCAGCGCCGCAAGATATATCTCGCTCCTTGCCTCCTGGCACCCGGACCTCCTCCTATGAAGAGCCACATACCGATTACCTGCACCAGCAGGAATCTCAGACAGAGCCGCTCCATCAGCGCACATCGTTTCCACAAACCGACCAGATAGCTCGTCCTCTTCGGCAAAACAGGCAATCGCGGGACCCGGAGACGATTACGGGCAGCCTGCAAAAGCCGCTTGTGCGACGGGCGCCTTATCTGTACGAGGATGATCCGCTCGGCCAGGAACTGGCCCGGCTGCTTGATGCCCCGGCAGTGCGCCGCTCCTCGCGCTCACTGGAGCACGATGAGGAAGATATATAAGTCATTTTCATCTCTTTGGCTGCGGTGTGATGAAGCGTGCTTCATCACACCGCAGCCAAAGAGATAACTATGGCGCTATCTTTGGGATAGGGTTCTGGCCTCTGATTGCAAAATGTGCTACTATTGGGCGGTACTGTTGGTTTGCAAAAGGAGGCTTTTTTCTGTGCTTGCTCACTTAACTGATACACTGACTATACTTATCACCAATCTCTATGTCTCAACAGGCTTGCTTGGTATCGCTCTTGCTATGGCTATCGAAAGCTGCTGTATTCCTCTACCCAGTGAAATTGTGATGCCGCTGGCTGGCATTATGATCGGCAGCGGTAAAATTTTGCAAGGAACGAACCCCGTTGTCAGCCTGATCCTGGTAGCGCTCGCCGGGTCCATCGGCTCGCTGATTGGTTCGTCGGTTGCCTATGGTATTGGCTATGCAGGCGGGCGCCCACTGATGCTGAAATATGGACGCTATGTGTTGATCTCCCAGCATGACGCCGATAAAGCAGATCAATTCTTCCAGAGGTGGGGGAGCGCAACCGCCTTTTTCTCGCGCCTGCTGCCCGTGGTGCGCACCTACATCTCACTGCCCGCCGGTATCTCGAAGATGCCCTTCGCCCGATTCTGCCTCTATACATTCCTCGGCTCGTTTCCCTGGTGCCTGCTGCTGGCATACCTCGGCACGATTCTGGGCAATAATCTGACAACGCTGGCCCCCATCTTCCATGACCTGGACGCCGTGATCGTCGCAGGCTTTGTTCTCCTGGCAGCCCTCTACATCTGGCGCCACATCCACAATGATCGTAAGGCGCGCGCCGCCCATGCCGCCGCCGCACAGGCTCCCGCCCAGGGGTGGAGTCAGCCCACGCCACCTCAATACACCCGGACGCCACAATGGAACCCGTCGCAGCCTCCACAGTGGAACCCGCAGTCCCAACCGCAGCCGCAATGGGGAGCGACTCCGGGAACTCCGCAGCAGTGGAACCAGCCGGCGCAGCCACCATACCCGCAGCAATGGGGCCAATCAGGGCAGCCCTGGCCGCAGCAGCCCCATTCCCAACAGCCGCCGGCCTGGCCCGCGCAGCCCGATGACGATGATCGCACAGTGTACCGGCGCTAGCCAGTATGCCCGGATCTCTCCCTGTACGTAGCAGCGCGACTGATCGCGCCCGTCTGGCCTGCGGGGCCATCCTCAAGCGCGATCAATCGCGCTGCTACGCCGGAAAACATTATCGGCTCATCAGGGGGGCCGTTGAACTGCGTACTATAAGAGCTGGCGGTAGCAGCGTGGTCGAGGCCGTCTGAGGCCGTCCGCTGAGCAGCAGCGCGATGGCCTGCTTGCTCAGCGCTGCGATTGGCTGCGCAATGGTAGTGAGCGGAGGCGAGACCATGCGCGCCATCTGGATATCATCGTAGCCTACCAGCGAGACCTGCTCCGGCACAGCGATGCCCTCTTCGCGCAACTTGCGCAAAGCGCCGATAGCCAGCAGGTCGGTAGCGGCAAAGATAGCAGTGGGCAGCGTCGCACCGCTCAGGACCTGTCGCGCCAGTTCGTAGCCAGCCTCGGCGCCGAATCCGCCACTGTAGACGAGCGAGTTGTCAAAGGGGATAGCATAGGCTTTCAGTGCGGCAGCGAACCCTTGCAGCCTCTCAAGAGAGGCTTGCAGGTACAGCGGCTCCAGCAGAATCGCGATGCGCCGGTGCCCGAGTTGTATCAGGTGTTCGGCGGCCAGATAGCTGCCACGATAATGATCGGTCGCCACAATCGGATAGGGCGAATTGGGGATCACGCGGTCAATGAATACAACGCTTATTCCACGCTCCAGGAGCTTCGCCGGCTCGGTGTTATCCGATCTCTCGGCCGTCGCGACGATGATGCCATCGAGGTGTTTGCGTATGAGCAGCTCCAGTTGTTTGCGCTCGCGTTCGGGCGCGTTATCGGTGCTGCATATCAAAACCGAGTAATTCTGGTGCAGGGCCTCGTCTTCTATGGTGCGCGCCAGTTCGCCATAGAAAGGGTTGGTGATATCGGGAATGAGCAGGCCGATATTAAAGGTCTGATTCTTTTTCAGCGCGCTGGCAATGATACTTGGAGTATATTGAAGCTCGGCTACAACACTTTCGACGCGCAAGCGTGTGGCTTTGCTGATGCGCCCGGTGCCGTTCAATACTTTAGAGACGGTGGTTGCGGAAACGCCTGCCAGCTTCGCGACATCGTAGATAGTTGTCTTTGGCATTTAGCGTTTCCCCCTGACGATGGTGCCAGTAATCTGGCCGGAAGGCGGAAGCATATGGCGGAAGGCCGGATCGACCTGATACAGCCACGCGCGGTTGGGGCCGGCCATCACGTTCAGATAATAGAGATCGCAGCCGGGGAGCGCGCCTACGGTGTGATAACCCTTCGGCACCAGCACGAGGTCACCATCGTGCACCGTCACCGTCTCGTCCAGCGGTTCATCAAAACTATAAACGCGCTGGAAGGCGAAGCCGCTGGCCGGCTGCACATGGTGATAGTACGTCTCCTCAAGATACGCTTCGTGCGGCGGATTTTCGGTATCGTGCTTGTGCGGTGGGAAGCTGGACCAGTTCCCCGCCGGCGTGACAACCTCGACGATAATCAGGCGCTCCGCCTCCTGGTCTGTATCCAGCAGGTGTTGAATTCTGCGTAACCGGTTGCCTTCTCCACGCATTTCGACGCCAGCCTCCTCCGGGCGCAGTACGCGAGCCGGCAGCGCTCGTCCGGTTGCTGGCGCGGCGGCCAGCGCAACCTCCAACGTGTCGGATATGCAGCGTATGCGATAGCGGCCGTGCTCGCCCAGGTAGAGCGTGTAAGCTGCCTGCTCTTCAAACACGCTCAGACGTTCGCCCACCTGCCCCACGGAGCGCCCGTCGAGTTCTGCCTCACCCACCCCGTAGAGCACGATCAGCGCCGTCTCGCTACCGTTCGCCGCGCCTGCCAGTTCCTGGCCGCGCCGCAGATGGTAGATCGAGAACGTCACATACCGCCATCCTGCGCTCTGCGGCGTGACATGGATCGGGCGATGCAGCCCGTCCGCCTCCTCTGCCTGCGGCCTTCTCAACAGGTTCATAACCCTGTACTCCTTATGCTCATGTGTTCAGCGAGCCGCTGCCCAGGCCGGCAATGCGATAGAGGTAATCCAGCGCCTTGCCCATATATGTCAGCGGGTTGGCCCGCGCCGGATCCTGCTCGGCCTCGATCACCATCCAGCCCTGGTAATCGGTCTCCGCCAGATAGGCGAGGATGGGCGCGAAATCGATGCAGCCGTCGCCCGGCACGGTAAAAACCCCCGCGCGCACGCCTTGCAGAAATGACATATGCTCGGCGTGGAATCGCTGCATCACATCGGCACGTACATCCTTCAAATGGATATACTCGATACGCTCGCGATGCCTGCGCACAAGCTGCAAGGGATCGCCGCCGGCAAGCCTGATGTGACCGGTATCCAGCAGCAGCGTCACGGATTGCGGATCGGTGAGCGCCATGAGCCGCTCGATCTCGTCCATCGTCTGTATGTTGGTGCCAACGTGTGGATGATAGGCCACACGCAGTCCGTAGGAGCGCGCGATGGCTCCGGCCTCATTCAGCCCGCGCCCGACGCTGCGCCACTGCTCATCGCTAAAAGGGATCACCTCGTCGCGGTCCCCGCCCCGATCCCAGTGCACGCTGCCACCTCCCTCGCATGTGACCACATGCATGGCGCCCATCGCCTTGAGGAAGCGCACATGCTGCTCGAATTGCGCCAGTTCCGCCGGCCAGTTGGCAGGATCAGCCAGGTGAACGGTATTCCAGGCCGAGGAGAGCACAAGCTGATGGGCAGCTAATGCCGGGCGCAGCACAGCGGGATCGCGCGGATACTTGCGACCCATCTCGCTGCCCTGCACGCGCAACTGCGCCATCTGAGTGATAATGTCGACAAAGCTGTACTCATCGCCCAGATCGGTCATGTCATCGTTGCACCAGTTGATCGGAGAGGCGGCCAGCCGCACATTATAGAATGGCTTGAATGGCTTCTCCACGCTGAATGCATCCTTTCAAGGTGTATCGGAAACCGGACATCCTCGCTTGCTCACGCCCGCGGCACTCGCCTTATCTCATGTGCAGTGTGGAAAAATGGGCTTCGCGCATTTTTCCACACTGCACATGAGATCCCCGGTGCGGCTCCGCCGCACCGATGACCGGAATTAGCTAAAGACCGTAATCCACAGGAACGGATCGCTGTTCATCAAATGACCGCGTTGCCGCCAGGCCGATTGCCACGGCGCGCCAGCCATCCTCAACCGTTACCGGTGGCGGAGCACCGCTGCGCACACACTCGATGAACTCGGTCATCTCCAGTACATAGGCGTCGGCAAAGCGTTCGAGAAAGCCGGGCACGATATCATGCACTGCACCGCTGCGATTCAGCAGCTGGACGTAGTTTTTATCGAGTGTACCAATCTGCAAGGTTCCTTCGCTGCCCACAACCTCGGCACGGATATCGTAGCCGTAGCCAGCGTTGCGGCTCCCCTCGATATCGCCGAGGGCGCCACCGGCGAAGCGCACGAAGGTCAACGCCTGGTCGATATCGTCGTATGCCCGCAGGAAGTTGTTTTTCACTACAGCGCCCAGTGCGGTCACTTCGACTACCTCATCGTTCATCAGGAAGCGCGCGACATCGAAATCGTGAATGCTCATATCGAGAAAGAGGCGCCCGCTCTCGCGTATATAGCTCTCGGGCGGGCAGTCCGGATCTCTGCTGACCGCCTTGAAGTAGAGCGGCTTCCCAATGGCCCCACGCCGTATCTCCTCCGCCGCCACTCGATAGGATGGATCGAAGCGCCGCATGAAGCCTACCTGGCAGTAACTATGGGTTTGCTGCACCAGCCGGTCAATCTCCTGCGCTTCCTCCAGAGAGAGCGTGATCGGTTTCTCAACGAAGACGGCCTTTCCGGCCGCTATCGCCTTGCGGATCAGCCTGCTATGGGTAGTGGTGGGAGTCACAATCACTACTGCGTCGATAGCGGGATCTTCGAGCACTGTATCAATATCCGATGTGTAATGCGGGATGTCATAGCGGCGCGCGAACAACTCGGCCCGCCGTGGATCGATATCCGCTACCGCGTGCAGGCTGGCCCCCGCAACGCGCACGGCGAGATTCTCGGCATGGCGCCATCCCAACCTGCCAATGCCTAAGACTGCGCAGTTAACCTTGCCCGTCATGTGGCTCCTCAGCGCCCTTTCGCAAAAAAAATATAAGAGTAACCGATTACCCTACTAAAGTCAGTATAGTGCCGGAAACCGTGCGTGTCAATCCGTT
>DATGLE010000089.1:0-26159 GCA_035294325.1 Ktedonobacteraceae bacterium
CCGGTGGCTGTACCTCAATACATTTCGGGGAGAACCAGCTATCTCCACGTTCGGTTGGCATTTCACTCCTATCCACAAGTCCTCCCCCAGTTTTGCAACACTGGTGGGTGCGAGCCTCGATGGACTGTCACGTCCACTTCACTCTGCTCATGGATAGCTCACGTGGTTTCGGGTCGCATCGCCGCCACCAGACGCCTGCTTCAGACTCGGTTCCCCTCTGGCTCCCCGACTTTAGCGTCGGTTAACCAGGCGACGACGATGCACTCGCCGGATCATTCTACAAAAGGCACGCCATGAACCCTGAGCCGTCCACGACGGCAGTGGTCGCTGGCTGCTTGTGAGTACGTGGTTTCAGGGTCTCTTTCATCTCCCTTCCGGGATGCTTTTCACCTTTCCCTCACGGTACTGGTCCGCTATCGGTCGCTGAAGGTATTTAGCCTTGGAGGGTGGTCCCCCCAGCTTCCCACAAGCTTGCTCGTGGCTCGTGGTACTCAGGTGCCGGCTCTCCCAACTCCCCTGCCGCTACGGGACTCTCACCCCCTCCGGTCGCCCGTTCCAGGGCGTTCACGTCGGGTCGTCAGGTCGTCTCGCCGGTCCTTCAACCCCGCCCTTCCTCGCGAAAGAACGGTTTGGGCTCCTCCCGGTTCGCTCGCCACTACTACGGGAATCTCGGTTGATTTCTCTTCGTCGGGCTACTGAGATGTTTCAGTTCGCCCACACCCCTCCTCCTCACCTATGCATTCAGTGAGGGGTATCCAGACATCACTCTGGATGGGTTGCCCCATTAGGATCCTTGGGGTTCATCGCGCGCCAGCCGCTCCCCCCAAACGTTTCGCCGCTCGCCGCGTCCGTCTTCGGTCAGCAGCGCCCAGGCATCCCCCGTGTGCTCATCCAAGCTTGTGGGGGGCGCCGAGGCCAGGCCCTTACCGGGCCAGCACCGGGTGTCCTTGCGTGTGTCTACGGGGGGGCTGCCCCTTCCGGCTGGCAGCCCCCGCTCCAAGTAGGTGGTCTCCGCTAGTTGTCGCTACGTGTGTAGCTCCTTTGCTGTGTGGTGTTCGAGGCGCTCCGGCCCGCAAAGGAGAGCCGGAGCGCGTCCTGTGTCCGCCGCGCCTCCCTCTGGCAGGCGCCAGGCTGACACGGACCCTCAGCAAAATTGAATAGATCTGCTCTTCGATTGTTAGTGTGCTATCGCCCCGCTGGTTTCGCGGTGCCTGCATAATATGCCACACTTTCTCTCGCTTGTCAACACTTTCTACGACGAATTTTGACGAGGGCGGGAAACCGGTACTCTGTCACTGTTCAAATGACGCGTGGGGAAAAAGCGGGAGTGTTAAGGGCGCCCTTAACGTGGGGGCCGGCACAGCCCTAGCCTGATGGTACTAGAAAGATACTTTATGGGATTGACGCTCGCCTATAGAGATGAAAGCCCTTTAAAATCGCAGGTGTATCAGGGGTCAAACAAGTGGAGGACACAGCAAAAACATGAAATACTTTTTTTGGACGGCCTTTGCCGTATTTCTCGCGGCATCCATACCCCATGTAGCGTACTTCTTCGCATCTTTTGAGCCCTCGCAGGGGCCGGAAGGTGTCTGGTGGTGGGCGGTAAGTTATGCCATAGCGATAAGCATCGATGTGACGGTGTATCTCCTCTCATGGACAGCATTTCAAAGGTATCGAAAATATCGTACAGCGAAGGCGGTATGGCAACACTGGCTGCTCATCATCATGTGTACGATCTTCTCCTGGGCGGTCAACTGGGCCTATGCGAAACAATTTCATAGCCTGACCATGCTAAGTTCGGCCGAGTCTGCCGCGCCGTGGCTGACGAGTGTCTTTCCCTTTATGGCGAGCGCTTTCCCACTCCTGGGCATCGTGTATACAATGATGGCCGAGACGGTCACGGAGGCCGAGGCAGAGGAGAAGAGAGAGAAGGCGCAGCAGTTGAACGCACTCAACGAACTGGCGAAACAGACCCACCTGCCAGTGGCGACGCTCCGGCGCGCTATCGCCAGCGGATCACGGCTTGCGCCTTCTAACCTGCTGACAGTGGTGGGGAATCGACCAGCGAGCGGAATCACGAGCGAGGTTACAGAGGCCGAGAAGACAGAGGCGGAGAGGCCGATTACCGGCCAGTTCGTGGCCGTGGATGACCATGTGACAACGGTGAAAGATAACGGGGGACCTCCCCTGGCCGCAGTGCCTGCCGAAGGGCATCCCGATAAGCTCCAGATGACTATCGAAGCATTGAGAGCCAAACCTGATATGACCGATGAGGCGCTGGCCGAGTTCCTTTCACTCAAGCGGCCCGCCAGCGCGCGTTTCTGGCGCTTGAAAGCCATCGAAATACTCAACGCGAGCGACAAAGGCAAAGAGACTGCCGGCCCGGGTGCCGGCGGTGGCACCCTGCGGGGACCCTGGGCTGCTCCAGGCGCGCTTGCCAACGGGACGGGTAGTAAACGGTAACTTGACGTTTACGGAATGTTATGATAAAATTGTCGAAGTGTAGTATGGAGTAAGAGGGGCTGACAAACCATCTGCCTCATCATGGTGAGTTGCAGTTTGACAGTGTAGTCTACTCGTAACTAAGAGAAAATCTCCAACATTATTTAGGGAGGGATCAATGCCGGCCACGTTCAGTTATGCGAGCATCTTGCACGCGGTTGGTCAGGTGCTCGATCAGATCGGCGTGAAGAGCATCGCCATCCATGAGGAAGAGGATGGTCTCTTCGTGGAAGGGTTTAACAGCGAGGGCCACCTTCAGGTGCAGATGCGCTATGATATCGCTACGCTCTATGATTTACTCAACCGTTCGTCAGAAGACCACGAGGAAGAATATACCCCGACACAGGAGTCGGGACTGCTTCATCGCTTCCTGGCGGATCATAGGCGCGAGCTGGTTGGAGTCGCTTTATAACACAGGCATTGCTATCAGCTAATAACACAGGAACCGGGGGCTGCCTCCCGGTTCTTCTATCATTGAAGATACAGGTAAGCGCAGCAGTGACGCCAGCTATTCGTTGCAGAGCCAGCGTTTTCCATAACTACGCATACTTTCAACGACGTATACCAGGTCAAGGCCCTTCTCGGTCAGCGAGTACTCCACGCGGGGAGGCACCTCGGCAAAGGTCTGGCGCGTAATGATCCCCTCTTCTTCGAGGGAGCGTAATCGTTCAGAGAGCGTTTTGGGGCTAATTCCATTGAGAGAGCGTTCAAGCTGATTAAAGCGTTTGACGCCGGAGGCCAGATCACGGATAATGAGCAGCGTCCACTTCCCGCTGATGATCTCGGCGGTGCGCGCTACCGGGCAGACAGTATCATCTAAACGCTTGGATTTTGTTAGCTCCATTGCCTCAATACTCTTTTGTTAAATCATGTTCTGTCTCAACTACAAAATATACCATAGTAGAAAAGTAAAGTAAAGCGCAGACCTCTCGACTTTGCCAATAAAGTATGGTATGCTCATAGCTAAAGGATACACTGCAAGGTTGTCCGAGCACCTGAACAATTATAAAATCTTGGCCTGCGCGGTTCTCCCAGTGAGAGGAGAAGGTTGTGTCCGAAGATATTGCTCTATTCATCGATTTTGAGAACATACGTTACAGTATGCTGAATATTCAACGACGGGAGCCTGACCCACAGGAGCTTATTGCTGTGGCCCGTCGCTATGGCACTGTTATGGTAGCCCGCGCCTATGCGGACTGGTCCCGGCAGCCGGAGCCGTTTAAAGGTAGCCTGATGGCGGCCATGATTGACCGGGTGGATTGTCCCGCCAAGCAGCGAGATCGCATCCGTATGGGAACTATTCATTATGCTTCTGGCAATTCCCCCACCAGTGCGCTCGGCGCTCAAGGCTATGTTTCTGAGCAGGGACCATATACGCGGCCCTGGCCTACCAGCATGAGTGGGAATTCTGGTTCGTTACCTGCCATTAACCCACAGGCGGTCAATAATGATTGGCCTTCGGATCCAGACGCCCTTCCTTTAAACGACCCTGATGACAGTCTCCTCGCCAGCGACGAGCAGCCAACCGAAGAGAACTATCAAGTGTCAGACTACCAGCAGCGCGAATCCTACCGCCAGAGTCTCCCTTATGGACATCATCCTACGGGTCCACTTGGGCAGAATAATACCGGTCCTCTAGGATATGCTTCTCAGCATACGGGTACTACCGGTCACATGGCAGCCGTCAACACCAGCGGCAATAGTACTATCGTGCAAAGCACTGTGGTACAGAGTACCGTTGACTTGAATATGTTGATGGATATCATTGAAACCGTCTTTGACCGTCCCACCATCTCTACGTTCGTTCTGATGACCGGCGATAAGGACTTCACTCGTATCAGTGCTCGTCTAAAGTTACGTCTAAACAAAACTGTTATTGTTGTAGGTATTCCAGGAACCGTCAGCCGAGATCTTATAAGCAGTGCAAGTCAGTTTGTTCCCCTGGTGCCCGGTGGCAGTGGCGTTTCTGGCAATACCGGCGCGCTTCCCGTGGCGAATGGAACGATTACGCAGATGTCACCCACGGGAAACACTGGCTCCATGCCCGCCATCAATTACCAGCCAGGAACTGCCCAGCAGTATCCACCTGCGGCTTATGGCGCACCACCTATCGATGCGCTGGATCCGCAGTTCTTGCAGTTCCTTGACTATATTGACCGTAACTGGTCCTGGCGTACCATCATTGGCGTCTCTAATTTTATCGGCGATCCGGTGAACCCGAAAAATCGCTTCCGGGGACGGCTTACACGTGAGTCCGCCCGCGAGCTTCTCAATACCTGCATCCAGCAGGGTATCTTGCTCGTTCAGACCGATCCTACCGGCGCCGAGGATCTGCGCTTGAACCGCTCGCATCCCGGCGTCGAAGAGGTGCTTAAACAGTTTGTCAGATAAACATTCCCGTCGCGCCCCGCCTCTGGCGAGGCCCCGGGAAGATAAGCGGAGTTGGGCGGGGCCAGTGGCCCCGCCCAACTCCGCTTATCTTCCTATGCTACGAAGGTATTTTAATGGACGAAGTTCGACTATCATTCTTACGTCGCCTGATTGCTACCCCTGGCCCCTCGGGTTTCGAGCAGCCTGTACAGCAGGTTATCTACGAGTTGGTCGAGCCTTATAGCGACGAGGTGCGTCGCGATACTCACGGAAACCTCATTGCAGCCTTGAATGCGGCGGGAAAGCCACGCGTTATGCTGACGGCCCACTGCGATGAACTGGGCTTCCTGATACGCTACAGCGATGAACTGGGCTTCCTTTATTTCTCTCCCATCGGCGCTCACGATCCCGCCTCGCTGCCGGGAGATCGCGTCATCATCAGTACGCCATCAGGACCAGTGCCGGGCGTCGTTGGCGGCCACGTTGGTCGCCGGCCCGTCCACCTCACCGGAGAGCCAGAATTTAACTTCCCCGGCGTCTTCGAACTCTGGATCGACATTGGCGCGTCAAGCCGCGAAGAGGCTCTGAAACGCGTTCCACCGGGCAGCGCCGCAGTCCGAGCTGCGACGCTCGAAACGCTGTATGAGGATATCGTGGTTTCGCACGCGCTGGATAACAGGCTGGGAGTCTTTACTATTGTTGAGGCGATGCGCTCTATTTTCACTCAACAGGATCGGCTCAAGGCGGGAATCTTTCTGGTGACGACGGCTCAGGAGGAGGTGGGAGCGCGCGGCATACGAACCGTCGCTCACGCTATCGATCCCCAGATCGCCATTGTTGTCGATCTGACCTTTACCTCCGACTTCCCCGGGGCGGCAAAGCATGCCATTGGAGATCTGCGCATCAACGGCGGTCCCGTGCTGACGATGGGCGCTAACATCAATCCGCGCGTCTACCAGCGACTGGTTCAGGCTGCTGAGGATGCGGACCTGCACTGGCAAATCAGCCCGCAAGTGTCGCAAACTTTTACCGATACCGACATGCTCCAGCTTACGCGCAGCGGTGTGGCGACGGGGCTGGTCAGCATTCCCGGCCGCTACATCCACACGGCGTCGGAGGTCGCTTCATTGAAAGATATGGAGCAGGCGGCAGAGATTATTGCTCGCTTCGTGCTGGCGCTCGATGAAAACGTTGATCTCATTCCCTGAAATGATGGGGATGAAGATGCCTCGGGACCAGGCGGGGGCAAGCCCGCCTCTCCATTTCCCATCACCTTGATACGAGAGGCAGGAACCAGGCTTGCTGCCGCCTTTGGAACCTCCACCTTGCTTTCGACCTATTGCATAGGCGGCATGGGTTCAGGGTACTGCGACTGCGGCTGCTCGTATTGCGAGTACTCATTCTCCTGCGTATAGGCATCCTGCGACTCATTTTCCTGGGAGCGTTCCTGAGCCGCCTGATAGCCCTGCTCATAGGGCTGGTACTGCTCCTGAGCCTCCACGTAAGGCTGCTGCGGAGGCGTATATGGTGGTTGATAATACGTCTGCGGCTGCGGCGGCTGATAGGGCTGGTACGGGGGCTGATATCCCATGCGCATCGATGACCAGGGTCCTCCGCCGTTCATCAGCGCAGCGATAAGGATGCTCATACCCACCGCGATCCCTATGCCGATCATAAACCCGATCATAGAGTGGGAGGCAAAAACGAAGATGAAAAACAGTACCCAGGGGAAGCCATATATTCCACGCCTGCGCATGTGCCTATTGCGATAAAACATTCTCTATTCCTCCGCTTGCGACGAGGAAGCTTCAGCGATTACGCTACAACTCGGTAAAGAACAACTCTCCGCTATCAACAATTATCTCACATATAAATATAGCAGATAGCAATATCCGATGTCAAGGTCTGCGGGTGAGCGCTTTGCTACAGAGATAGATGGCGCCGATAGCCGAGACGAACTGCGCGGTGGCGGCGGACAGAGCCGCGCCCGTAGCCCCCCACAGCGCGACACAGGGCAGCGCGAGCGCGACATTGAGCAGCGCGGCCGCCATGCCGAGTCGGAGTTGCGCACGTTCCTCACCTTTGCGCGCCAGGTGAGTCAGGCTTATGGAGGCGATACTGCCACACGCGGCGGAAATAAGCAAGATACGCAGAGGATTGGTGATCGGAAGATAGACCGGCCCAAGAAAAAAGGTTACAATGATGGGGCAGAGCAATATCGCTACTGAACAGAGAGGAATAGCCAGAAGAGTGATATACCACGAATTGCTTATGAAGGCGCCATATTCGTCAGGGTAGCGATGCTCTGGCCTGTAGCGCAGGATCATAGGCAGTATCCAGGCCGAGAAGAGGGCGGGAATGAAGCCCATCACCGCAGAGCTTATCATCGCACTCAGCGCGTAGAAACCAACCTCAACGGGTGTGCGCCAGCATGCCAGCAGAAGCATTTCTGCTGGCTGCCAGACAATGCTATCGACGGCGAACAGCAGCAGGGGGGGACGCAGCGCTTTCTGCAATCGCTCCAGCAAGAATGGCCCGGGGTGCAGGGCATCTTCCAGTGGCAAGAGGCGGACGATACAAATCAAGGCTACTATGAGCGTAAGTGCACCGGCAAGGGCCACGGCCAGCAAGCAACCGGCGACCTGCGCGGCCATCTGTGCAGCAATCAGCGTACACACCAGGGTTGAGAGCGCGCCAAAGAGGTGCAGTCCGGTCAGCAGATCCGAGCGGCGCAGGCTGCGCAGCGTGATTCCGGCCACGCCGCTCAATAGCAGGGGCAGCGTAGTGAGCACGGCCAGCAGCATGAGCGTGGGATTGCAGAAGGCGCAGAGCCACGAAAGAGGCAGGGCCAGCAAGATGCAGGCCAGGCAGTAGAGCAGGCTATTACGGCATTGACGATACCATAAGCAGTAGAAAATGCCCGCCGACATACGCGGTATTTCTCGGCTCTGAATCTCGCTGACACGGCGATTGGCGAGCACAGAGGCACCCACGCCGATAACGGGCACGGGCGCTCTTGCCAGCCACTGCACGAACAGGAAGACGCCGCAGGACCAGGGTCCCAGCGCCTGAATAATAACGATAGACGCGGCAATACCAATAAGCCTGGCACAGAGCGCGCCAGGCACAGACCAGCGTTCCGACCAGGCAATATTGCGCTTGATCAGTGCGCTATGCGATTGCGATTGTGATACAAACATTCCCTCTCCACCCGACACCGCCACAGAAATTTGCATGGCAGAGCGCTTGCCGCGCCCACTGCCACAACCTACTACATGGTGATACGCAATGGTAAAGTTTAGAGTGGTGGATCGGTTGCGAACGGGTTAATTTCCGCCCGTTTCCCGTTGCGGCTTCTTCGCCCTGCGACTCGTAGTCCTCGCGCCTGCGGCGCTCAAAAACATTCAGAGATGTACGAGGAACGGCCTGCTGCCGTTCCTCGTACATCTCTGAATGTTTTTGGAATTCTTCCTTGACAGCGGAAATATCAAGGCATTATAATCCGGTTAATCGGAAAAATGGAGATTATTATAATCCCTTTATCGGAAAAATCCGATTGCGATCAGGAGCTATATGAAAACTGAGGAACTTGCCCCGACAGCGCGGGAGGCGCGCATCCTGCGCATGCTGCGCGCGCTGGCGAATCCGGCGCGCTTTCGTATCGTCGTGCTGCTGGCGGAGCGCAAGGATTACACTTCGGCCCAGCTTGCCGAAGCGCTTCCGCTGGCGCAGTCCAGCCTCTTCGACCACCTGACGCTGCTGCGTGAGGCGGGCATCGTGCAGGTGAGCAGCGATGGACCGAATCGCTACTACTGCCTGGACCCGGCGACCATCGACTTCCTTGCAGCCTACTTGAGCGGACTTGGGCAACAGACGCGATCATGGAGCGAACTTGTGAGTACAACACAGAAGGAGCGCCATCTGGAGATTCGAGATGCTACACGCGAGGATGCAGCAAGCATCGCGCATATTTATAACCAGGGGATCGAGGACCGTTCAGCTACGCTGGAGACACAGTTGCGCACGCCAGAAGAGCGGGCCGAGTGGCTGGCGACGCGCGACTCCCGGCACCCGGTGCTCGTCGCCGTGGAGAACGCGGAAAGGGTGGTGGGCTGGGCTTCGCTCAATCCTTTCAATCCACGGCCAGTCTATGACCACGTTGCGGATATCTCCCTCTACGTCGCCCGGGAGGAACGCGGGCGCGGCATCGGTGACGCGCTGATGAGTGCGCTGGAGGCGCGAGCGCGCAAGCTGGGATACCACAAAATGGTGCTGGCAGCCTTCCCTACCAATGCGCCCGGCATGCGTCTCTATGAGCGACATAACTTCCGCACCGTTGGTATCTACCACGAACAGGGCATGCTCGATGGTCGCTGGGTAGATGTCATCATCATGGAGAAAATCCTGCATTGAAATTTTTTGAGTATCCTCAAAGCGGATCGCCATTTCACTTCCATCAGGCCGCCCACGCCTTGAAGGGTATCCATGCGAAAGTCGAAAAGGGCCAGTGTTTTTCCATTATATTACGGATGGGTAATGCTGCTCGCCATCTCCTTCACGGAGATGGTCTCGTGGGGCGTGCTGTACTACGCCTTCACGGTCTTCCTGAAGCCAATGCAGGCAGCGCTGGGCTGGTCCACGGCTGCATTGACCGGAGCCTTCTCACTGGCTCTGCTCTGTAGCGCGTGCGCGGCGCTGCTCGTGGCGCGCTTTCTGGATCGTCATGGGACGCGCCTGCTTATGACACTGGGGGCGTGCGCTGCTTCTCTGCTGGTTCTCGCATGGTCCGCTGTCCAGAACCTCACACTGTTCTATTTGATCTGGGCCGGCATCGGGATCGCGATGGCGGCTGTACTCTACGATCCGGCTTTCGCCCTGGTGGCGAACTGGTTTCACAGGTTTCGCGCTCGCGCCCTGACCATCCTGACCTTCATTGCTGGCTTTGCCAGTGTGATTTTTGTGCCTCTCGCGCAATGGCTGGTGCAGATTCAGGGATGGCGCATGGCGCTGGTTACGCTTGCCCTGCTGCTGGCGATCATTACCATTCCTCTGCATGCTCTCGCTCTGCGCCGGCGGCCGGAAGATCTTGGTTTAGCGCCCGATGGAATCGCCGCGCCTGGCCCCGCCCCGTCCGCTTCCCCGGTCCTTGAGCAGAGTATTTCGACGCAGGCAGCCCTGCGGGAAGGCACTTTCTGGTGGATTACGCTGGCATTCGCGCTTGCGACACTGGTAGCCGGAGCAATCACCGTTCATCTGGTTCCTTATTTGATTGACCGGGGATATCCTGCCAGCTTTGCCGCCGCGAGCGTTGGCTTCATCGGTATCATGGCCCTTCCAGGTCGATTAGTCTTCACGCTCCTGGGAGAGCGCCTGCCGCGCCACGTTGTGACTGCTGCGCTCTTCCTGCTCCAGGCTGTAGCGCTGCCAACCCTGCTGCTGGTGCCTGGCATCGCTGGCATATCCTGCTTTGTCGTGCTGTTTGGCGCGGGCTTCGGGGCCATTACTCCCGCGCGAGCGGCGCTGGTCGCCGACCATTATGGATCGACCTACTACGCCAGGATCAACAGTGTCCTGGGACTATTTGTCACGGGAGCACGCGGCCTCGCTCCCGTCGCTGCCGGCATCGTATATGATCTCCTGGGAAACTACCTGCCTATCTTCTGGACGCTGGCAGGACTCTCCCTGATCGCGACAGGCGCTATTCTGCTGGCAAAGCGCGCAACACGATGAAACATAACAACCAGAGGCGGATTCGTCCCTCCGTGCGGAGCCGCGCGATGACGAATAGTAACGACCACCATCGGGAAAGTCATCATCGCGCGGCTCCGCACACAAAGGAGTGCCAATGAGAGCCTCCTGATGTCACACTTTATCGTGAGACCGGGCGCTGACAATGGCGACAAGCTCCTTTTTCGAGACCTTGCCAAAGGTGGATAGCGGGAATGTCTCCATGATCTCCAGTCGCTCAGGAAGCTTGTGGCGGGCGATTTCCTGACCGGCCAGGAACGTTATCAGTTCTTCAAAGGTAAGCGTGGCGCCGGGCTGTAAAATGACGCAGGCGCACATCTGCTCACCCAGGACCGCGTGAGGGATGGGTATGCAGGCCGCGTTCTGCACCGCCGGATGCGCGAGGATCAGATTCTCTATCTCTTCCGCGCTGATCTTCTCGCCGCCGCGATTGATGAGATCTTTCTTGCGCCCCTCCACGATGTAATTGCCGGAGGGATGCAGCCGCATCAGGTCGCCCGAACGGTAGAAGCCATCGGAGGTAAAGGCGCGCGCATTGTATTCGGGGACGCCATAATAGCCGCGCAGCGTGTAGGGGCCGCGCGCAAGGAATTCGCCAACCTCGCCGGGGGCGACCTCGCGATCATCGTCGTCCACCAGTCGCACCTCATCATCGGGACAGATTGGCCGCCCGATGGTCTCAAGGCGCACCTCGGGCGGATCGTCCAGGCGCACAAACATCAGCATGCCCTCGGACATGCCGAAATTCTCCTGCACCATGCAGCCAAGAACTCGCTCCGTGTGGAGGCGGACATTCGGCTGGAGACGCTGGCCGCCGCTCTGGATTACGCGCAGTGAGGAGACATCGTAGCGCTCAACCGCCGGGTCGTTGATCCAGCGAATGAGCAGGGCCGGCACAACATGGATATGCGTGATACGATGACGCTCGACGAGCGCGAAAACGTCCTCAGCTCGCGTACTGGCGCTCAGGACGACTCGCGCGCCGCGCAGCAGGAAGCCTTGCAGCCCCGGACAGCCAAGCGGGAGATTATGCTCGATGGGCAGGACCAGCAGCAGCGCGTCGTCGGCATGCACATCACAGACGGAGACCGCCATCTTCGAGTTGTAGGCGTAATCGTTGTGCGTGCGCGGTATGAGCTTGGGGATGCCTGTCGTGCCGCCTGAGAGCAGAAACAGCGCCGGGTCCGTCGGATCGATGCTGATCTCCTCCAGACGAGCCGGATCAAGCGTCGCGGGCCGCTCGATCAGTTCTTGCAGCGAGAAAAAGCCCGGGGCAGGATCGCCGAGTACGATGCCAGAACGCAGCGTCTCGCTCTCCTCCTGAATGCGCCGCACCAGAGCGATAAAGTCAACATCCTTGCCCCGTACTGGCGTCACGCAGGCCGTCGCGCCCGACAATTTCACAAACTGGCTTATCTCACGATAGCGATGCGATGGCAGGGCCATGATAGGAATGCAGCCGATCTTTTGCAGCGCGAAATAGAGCAGTACGAACTCCATCACATTCGGCAGCAGCACAACTACGCGATCCAGCGGCCTGAGTCCCAGAGCGAGTAGATTGAGCGCGAGATTAGCGGCGCGCTCATCGAGCGCAGCGTAAGTGAGGACGCGCTCTCCATCGATGACGGCCACACGATCAGCATACTGCGCGCAGACGCGGGCGAAGACCTCGCGCAGTGGGCGATCCTCCCAATATCCCTTCTCTCGATAGCGAGCGGCAAACTCTGGCGGGAAAGGGACAACTCCTTCGAGCATGATTTCTCCTCTCCTCTCTACTAGATGATTGATGCCATGTGCAAGTTTCATGACAGCTCACCGCTGCGGCGCATAACATGCACATCGGGTTCATTCCCAGGTTCGTTTAGACGGTGCTGGTGTAGCCGCCGTCGATCACGATGATCTGACCATTGACAAAAGGATTGCTCGTGATCAGGTTGACGATGGTCTCGGCGACATCCTCAGGGGTAACGCAGCGTTTCAAAGGCGTTGCCCGCGCGCGGCGCTCCATGAGGCGTTCGTAGTTCTCGCCGAGGGTGCGCTGCATCCAATCCCCCTCCATCCAACCAGGCGCCACAGCATTGACGCGGATCGCCGGGCCAAGCGCGCCGGCAAGCGTTTTGGTGAGGCTGACAATCGCGGCCTTGCTCGCCGCGTAGGGATGCGGTTGAGGACCGGGGCGCAGGCCAACGATGCTGGCGACGTTGACAATGGCTGCTCCCGGCGCCTCGCGCAGCAAAGGAACCGCCGCGCGCGTCACCAGCCAGAGGCCCCTGACGTTGACAGCAAAGACCCGATCCCATTCCTCAACGCTGAGTCCTTCAAGATCGGTTGGCGGCGTGAGGACAGTGATGCCGGCATTATTAACCAGTGCATCCAGACGACCATAGCGTTCTTTTACGTCGAACAGCATCCCGCGCACAGCCCCCTCATCGCTGACATCGGCCTTCACGATTAGAGCAGTGGCCCCCAGGTCTTCCGCTTCCCCGGCTGTAGTCCTGGCCCCGGCCTCGTTCGCATTGTAGTTGATCGCGATATCATAGCCCTGGCGCGCCAGCCGCAGAGCCGTGCTGCGGCCAATACCCGAAGATGCACCCGTTACCAGCGCCACCGGTCTACTATGCATCATAGCAATATGCTCCTTTTCCAAAACCATCGCTTGCTCGCGCCTATGGCGCTCGCTAGAGAACTGGTGTGGTGAGGGAAACGCGCTTCGCGCATTTTCCTCACCACACCAGTTCTCCAGGCGCGGCCCCGCCGCGCGGATACCAGGCGAGAGAGGGCGAAGGCACCGAGCGTCAGATGTACTCTTACATTACCTACCCGGGTAGGTAATTTAGCATTGAAGCAAGGGAAAGTCAAGCGCCGTTGACAGAACGCCGGGACCCCGGCTATAATACCTACGTTAGTAGTGAACAAAAGGAAGACGCGTTATGGACGAAACTTTCGCGGCGCTGGTTGAGCGCCTGACCCGGCTGGGCTTCTCGCTCTATGAGGCGAAGACGTATATCGGCCTGCTTATCAATGGGCCGCAAACCGGCTATGGCCTATCGAACCTCACCGGTGTACCGCAGCCGAAAGTGTACGAAACGCTGCGCCGTCTGGCCGAGCAGGGTGCGGTGCTCCAGACGAGCGACAGGCCCGCGACCTACGCCGCCGTGCCCGCCGAACAACTGCTCAATGCCCTCGATGCTGACTTCAAACAGCGCCTTAGCAGCGCCAGGAAAGATCTCGAACGCCTTCTGCCCAGAAATGCGCAGGACCAGCGCGAGCTGATCTGGAAGCTGAATAGCCTTGAGCGCATCGCTGCCAGGGCGCGCGATGCCATCGCCAGCGCGGCAAAGAGCGTCTATCTTTCAGGAAGCACCCCCGTCCTTGAGCCACTTCGGGGGGCCATCATCGACGCCGCGCAGCGGGGAGTCATCTTTGTGGTTCTGCATTTCGGTCCGCTGTCGTTTACCGTCCCCGGAGGGCGCACCTTTCGCCACGCGAGCACCGAGGGAGCGCTCTATCTGCATCATCAGGCGCGCCACCTGGCGGTGGTGATCGACTCGTCGGCGGCTATGTGGGCGCTGGCGCGCGACGGCAAACAATGGCAGGGCCTCTACAGCGAGGATGCGACTTTCGCCAGCGCGATCAAGGGATACATCCGGCACGACATCATGATCCAGCGCATTTATGCCGACCTTCCTGAAGAACTCACCGAGATCTACGGTCCTGGTCTTCAAGAACTGGCAAGGATTTCGTCGTCACACAGCGATAACGAGGCCGACATGGGCGGCGCAGGGCATGAACTGATTGGTTAACGCGATGAGCATGGTGTTGTGCGCCTGCGGCGCACCCGCTGACTCTTCATCCTGGCGAGCCGCGCAGCGGTGAGCCATCAGCGAAACTTGCACCTGGCGTTAGTTAGAAGAAAGAGGACGCTGTGAGAGTCATCGACCTGCATTGCTATCCGAATACGGCCCCCTGGATTGCCGCGCAGGGGCCATATGTAGAGGCGCTGGCGAAGTACTGGGGAAGAGACTGGGTGCCCCATACGGAAGAAGAGGTCATTGCCGAGTTCAAAGGGGCGGGCGTCGAGGCCGTGCTTGTCGCCTTCGACATTGAAACGGTTGCGGGCACGCCTCCCTGCACAAACGAGTATGTCGCTCACTTCCGCGATAGCTACCCCGATGCCATTATACAGGCATGGGCCGCCGTCGATCCCTGGAAAGGCGAAGCCGCGATTGAGCAGGCGAAGAGCGCCATCCAGGACTTGAAGATGCTTGGCTTCCATTTTCACCCCATTATGGGGCACTTCTCCGTCGATGACGAGCGGCTCTATCCGCTCTGGGAGACCATCAACGCGCTCAAGGTGCCGGTTATGATCGATGTCGGCACAACGGGCATGGGCGCGGGCCTGCCCGGCGGCCTGGGTGCCAGAATCAGGCACGCGCATCCCTCGGCCATTGACGCGCTCGCCGCCGATTTCCCCAACCTCACGATTGTCGCCGCGCATCCCGGCTGGCCCTGGGTTGAGGAGATGACAGCGGTTGCGCTCCACAAAGGCAACGTCTACTGGGAACTCTCCGGCTGGGCGCCCAAATATTTCCCCGATTCGCTCAAGCGCGACATTCGGAGCCGCCTCCAGGATAAGATTATGTTCGGCAGCGACTACCCCAGCATTCCCTATGAGCGTCTGTTCCGCGAATGGCACGCTCTCGGCTACAGCGAGGCCATTCTGGAAAAGGTTTTTCACCAGAACGCCGAGCGCATTCTGGGACTATAGAGCAGAAGAATCGCCACCCGCAGGGTAGGGATACGTCCAGCGATAGGTTCCGGCGCCAACCTCGATGGCCGGCTCATCGCTGCCCGGCAGAGTGACGCTGGCCGTCGTATTGGGCGGGATCACAGCCGTTACTTCAATCTGCCCATCTTTGATCGTCCAGCCGCACCCCGCCAGGCCATACGGCGTGCGCAGCCGCGCGTGTGCATGGGTGAGACCGCCGCCCGGATGGGGCTGGATCGCCAGGCGATGGTATCCCGGCGCGGCGGGCGCCAGGCCAGCGACGGTACGATGCAGCCAGTCGGCCACGGCCCCCAGCGCGTAGTGGTTGAACGAGGTCATTTCGCCGGGGTTGACCGAGCCATCCGGCAGCATGCTATCCCAGCGCTCCCAGATCGTTGTCGCCCCCATCGTCACCGGATAGAGCCACGAGGGGCACTCGCGCTGCATGAGCAGGCGAAAGGCGGCGTCGTATGCCCCCGCGCTACAGAGCGCATCGCAAATCAGAGGCGTACCCACAAAGCCCGTGCTGATGTGATAGCCACTGCTGGCTACCAGTTCAGCCAGCCGCGCGCCAGCATAGCGACGCTGGTCGTCATTCATGAGCAGATCGAACTGCAAGGCCAGCGCGTAGGCTGTGGGAGCATCGCTGCGCACCCGCCCGGCGGGCGTAACGTATTCAGCATTGAAAGCCGCGCGGATCTCTTCGGCCAGGCGCGAATAATGCGCTTCGTCCTGTGTCCTGCCGAGGATGCCCGCTATCCGCGCGAGGAGCCGGGCCGAACGGGCAAAATAGGCTGTGGCGACGACAGCTTTATCAGCGCGCGCGGCCCCTGGTTTGTCAGGCGGCGCGCTCGGATCGAGCCAGTCACCGAACTGGAAGCCCGTATCCCACAGATGCTTCTCGCCCGCCACGCGGTCAACGAAATCAACCCAGGCTCGCATACTCTCGAACTGCCTGGCGAGAATATGCTCATCACCGAAACGCTGATAGAGCGTCCACGGAACCATGACCGCAGCATCACCCCACGCGGCCGCCGGCGGCCTCGAATCATCCAGTATATTGGGCACCACAATCGGGACGGCTCCCCCGGCGTCCTGGTCCGCGGCCAGGTCGGCCAGCCATGAGGAGAGGAAACCGGCAGTGTTGTAGAGAAAGCTGGCGGTTGGCGCGAAGACCTGGATATCGCCGGTCCAGCCCAGACGCTCGTCACGCTGCGGGCAATCGGTGGGGATGGAGAGGAAGTTGCCGCGCATGCTCCACACCACATTCTCGTGCAGCCGATTCAGCAGGGGATCCGAGCACTCGAACCAGCCGGTGCGCTCCAGGTCGCTGTGACAGACCACGGCGCGAATATCGGCGGGATGTAGCTCGCCGGGCCAGCCTTCCACCCCGGCATAGCGGAATCCGTGGAAGGTGAAACGCGGCTCCCAGGTCTCCACGTCACCGCCGCGCAGGGTATAGCGATCCGTGGCCTGCGCGGTGCGCAGGGGGCGCGTACACAGCTCACCATGCTCCAGCACCTCGGCATGGCGCAGCGTGATTGTCTGCCCCGCTGCTCCTCGCACCGTCAGGCGCAGGCGGCCAACCAGGTTCTGCCCAAAATCGACGATGGTGCTGCCCGAAGGCGATGTCGTAATCGAGACTGGAGCGATCTCTTCGCTGCGCCGCACCGGCGGGGCCGTCGCCGCGGCCAGCGTCGCCAGATCGTGATCGAGCAGGGAGACGCCGTGCCAGTCGCGATCATCGTAGCCTGGCTCTGCCCATCCGCGTCGCTCCAGGCGCGCATCATATGTCTCGCCGTCGTAGAGGTCGCTTGCCAGAATGGGGCCGTGCGCCGCGCGCCAGCTTTCATCGCTGACGATACGCGTGGTTGTGCCGTCGGCGTAGCTGATCTCAAGCTGGGCCAGCAGCGCCAGCCGCTCGCCGTAGATATTGCGCCGCCCTCCGCCAAAACCGAGCCTCCCCCGGTACCAGCCGTCTCCCAGCATAGCTCCGATGGCATTACGTCCCACCCGCAGGAGGCCAGTCACATCGAAGACCTGATAGAGCAGGCGATGGCTGTAACTGGTCCAGCCGGGGGCCAGGACATGATCGCCAACGACGCAGCCGTTGATCCGCGCTTCGTAGACACCGAGGGCCGTGATATATAGGCGCGCGCCAGTCACGCCCGGCCGCACATCGAACTCGCGGCGCAGCAGCGGCAACGGCTGCGGGTGCGTACTATCCTCCTGCCGGTCGGGCGTCACGAAGCGCGCCGTCCAGTCCTCCACAGCCAGCAGCCCCGCCTCGACCAGAGATGGCACGCTCCATGATGAAGGCTGCCCATCCTCACCCCGGACGCGCACGCGCAGGGCGCGCCGCTCGCGCGAGCGCAGTGGCGCGAACGGCCAGGGGACCAGCACAGACTGCTCAGAGGAGATCCATCCCGTCTGCTCGCGCAGTTCGCCCCCTGGCGCATAAGCCTCGATCTCGTAAGCAGCCTGGCGCCAGCCGGCAATCGCCGTCTCGACGCTCCACGAGAGACGGGGGCAGGCTTCGCCAATGCCCAGAGCCTCACGGTGATGCTCGAAACGAAGAGCGGCGACGGTGACGGCGGCAGTTTCACCCTGATATGATTCCTGTGGTGATAGTTCCTGCGATGTCATATTGTCTCTTTCTGCTATCTGTCTTTGTTTATTCGATATTATAACAAATGCGATGTGCACATTGTCGGGCGCCTGTGGCGTACTCCTGATGAGAGGTCTGCGGCGGCCTGCCCGCAGACCTCTCATCAGGAGCGTGCGGCGGTGAACTGTCAGGGAAATACGCAGATGGCATCATCAAAGCTCATCCTTTGAGCGAGCCGGCGGTCAGCCCTTTGATCACCTGCTGGTTGAGCACCAGGTAGATAACCAGCGTCGGAAAGACCGCCAGGGCGATAGCGGCGAAAGTTGGCCCCCATTGCACCTGGCCGAACTCGCCGGTGAAGTTCAGCAGTCCCGTCTGAATGGTACGCAGGTTATCGCTGCTGATAAAGGTCAGCGAGAACAGCAGATCATTCCACAGAAAAAAGAACTGCACCAGAGCAATCGTCACGATCCCGTTGGCGACCATCGGCAGCGCCACGCGGAAGAAGACCTGATAGATGCTGGCCCCGTCGAGCACGGCGGCCTCCAGCACCTCGCGCGGGACGGCCTTGAAAAAGCCCGCCATCAAAAAGACCGTCAGCGGCAGGCCAAAGCCCGTGTACGTGATAATCAATGCCCAGCGCGTATCGATCAACTGCGCGTGAAAGTAGATGGTGAACAATGGCAGCAGCAGCATTTGCGACGGCACCATGATCCCGGCGAGGAAAAGCAGCAGCACGGGGTTGCTCCAGCGCCACTTCATCACCTCAAGGGCGAAGCCGGCGGCCAGGCTGAGCGCGAGGATCAGCGCCAGCGAGGGAAAGACCGTGAGGACGCTGTTCAGGAAGTAGACGCCCATACCGGAGGTCCATGCCTGGCTATAGTTCTGCCAGTCAAGATGCGCGGGCAGGGCATAGAACGCTCCCTGCGTGAACTCGGCATTCGTCTTGAACGAGGAGAGCAGCAGCCAGAGCAGCGGGTAGACTTCCACGACGAGCAGCAGCCCGATGAGCAGCCAGCCCGGTATACGCGTAAGAAGCCTGCTCGCGGCCCTCCTGCTCCCTGTCGCAGGCCGGTGAGAGACAGGCGGAGCTTCAACGATCTGACCGGATAGTGTATCACGCATGCTAACCTCTCCTGCCTATGCCACGTCGCGGCGTGCCGACCGGAAGATCAGCAAGGTCACGACCAGGCACAGAATAGCGAGCGATGTGGCGACGGTGCTCCCATATCCGTATTCTCCGTTGGAAAAAGCCGTGTTGAACATGTAGAGCGTCAGCGGCGTCGTCGTCTGCCCCGGGCCGCCATTGGTCAGCGCAAGAATGCTGTCGAAGACCTTGAGCGTCCCATTGATGCTGAAGATGAAGGACGAGAACAGGATGGGAGTCAGCAGGGGCAGGATGACGTAGCGTATGAGCCGCAGCCCGGCGGCGCCATCAACCCGCGCGGCCTCGATGAGATCGGCGGGAATATCGAGCAGGCCCGCAAAGAGCAGCACAGCATAGAAGCCCATCGAGCGCCAGATATCCATAATGACGATCACCCAGAACGCCGAATTGCCCTGGCCCAACCACGGCTGAATCCAGGCATCGAGGTGGGCCAGGTGCAGCAGCGCGTTCACCAGGCCATACTGCGGGACGATCTCGAAGATCTTCGAGAACAATTGCGCGACGGCCACCGTCGGCAGCACCACCGGGAAAAATACCAGCGTGCGAATCACCCCCGACGCCTTGCCAAGATAGAAGATATACAACAGCGCCAGCAGGAGGCCGATCCCCACCTGGCCCACGGTCACAACTATCGCGTACTTCACCGTGAAGACCAGGGATTGCCAGAACAATTTGTCGCTGAAGAGCGCGCCATAGTTGTGAAAGCCGACGAACTGGAACCCGGCAATAACGTTGCCCTCGTACAGCGTATAGACCAGTGACCAGACGACAGGCACCATCACGATAAGCGTATAGACGAGCAATGCCGGCCCGATGAGAGCCAGCACTGCTCTGCGATCACGTAGCATTGCTTCCATATCATATCCCCCGACACCCTCGCTTGCTCACACCTGCGGCACTGGCCTGCTGAGTGTGTTGTGGAAACATGCGCTTCGCGCATGTCTCCACAACACACTCGATTCCATGTGCGGCGGAGCCGCGCAACCTTCCGGCCAGAGCCTGCAAGGATGCTGAGAAGTAGATTTACTCTCAGAGTCATGAGATCCATTAAAGCGCTTGCTGGACGGCGGCCATGAAGTTCTGGGCCGACATCGCCCCCGTCACCAGTAACGCGGCATCCTGCTGAGAGATGTTGGTCGCCTTCGTCGAGAAGAGCGCCTCGAACCAGAGTACCGGCTGCGTGACCTTCTTGATCTCGTCGAGCACCAGCGAGGTCAGCGCGGGCACGCTTGCTGGCTGGTTATGAACGACGAAGCCCGTCACAGCCCCCTCTTTCTGGAGCGCGACATCCCCGTAGTTCTGCGCCATGTAGGCGAGCCACTGCCCGATAGCGGCATTGTATTTTGCCTTGTTGACAGAGGTGGTCTGACCGGCATTCATCGGCGTCTGGGACGAGTCTCCTGCTCCACCGGCGACGTTGGGGAAGTGGAAAAAGCCGATGTTATCGGAGCCAATAGTCGTCTCGGACGGGTTGTTGAAATCGGTCAGCGCCCAGCTCCCCATATAAATCATAGCAGTTTTGCCTTGCAAGAAGAGATCCAGCGCCGGAGTATAATCGAGCGTCGCCACGCCCTTGCCGAAATAGCCATGCTTACCCAGATCGGCTACCGCCTGCGCGGCCTCGACATAGCCGGGATCGGTCAGCTTCGCCTGCCCGCTCTGTACTTTCTCCAGAGCGTCGGGTCCATACTTGCGGTAAAGATAGTTGCCGATCAGACGCGTGAGCGGCCATCCCTGGATGCCGGAGGCGGCAAAAGGCTGAATGCCCTTCTGCTGCAAGCTGGCCGCTATCCGCACCAGTTCATCCCAGGTGGTCGGCGGCTGGAGGCTGTTCCTGGCGAAGATCTGCTTGTTGTACCAGAATCCCTCGATGTTGAGTTCAAATGGCAGGGTGACAAACTGGTTGTTGAAGAGCTTTTTGACGATAGTGACCGCCGCCGGCGTTACCTGGTCCATGACGCCAAGCTGCTGAAACGTTGTCTGAAGATCCAGCACCTCGCCGTTCTTCGCCAGTTGCGCCATCGTGTCGGCGGGCGGGCTGTTATACAGGATCGGGAGCGCGCCCTGGCCGGCCAGCAATTGTACCTTCTGGTACAGATTGTTCTGTGGCACGTAATCGAGCTTGAATGTGGTGCCGGGGTGCTTCTTCGCGTACTCGCTGGTGATCGCGGCCAGAACAACGGGCCAGCCCGTGTTCGCCTGCTGGACGGCAAGGAACTCGATGGTCACGGGGCCGCTGCTACCGCCACTGCTGCTACTACCGGAAGATCCGCCAGTGGACGAGCCGCAGCCAGCCAGCAGCGCTGCCAGGCTCAGCGTCGTCCCTCCCGCGACCTTTACAAATTGACGACGGTTGATGGACTGTGATAAGGCAAATACCTCACTGGAAGCCATAGGTTGCTACCTCCTGTGGATGGCTACTCTCAAGCTAATAAGGAAGCTATAAACGCCGGTCCTGGCAGCCGGCGCATCCATGCCGGGCTCCTTGAGCTGTTGTATCAGCGAGAACTAAATTAATTAAGTAAAATTAGTATAGCAAGAACGCCATGTCCTGTCAATGGTTTTTCTCTATCTACTCAGAAAATGAGCTAAAGTCCTTGACAGAGGCGGCCAGATTGCAGTAAGATATTTTTACTTACTTAATTAACACATGAGCCAGAAGATATATCCATGCAACATCAGCTACCGCCTGCGGATCGCTTTTTGATTCGCGGCATCAATCAAAGCAACCTGCTCAATTTGATCCGTATGCATGCCCCCATCTCGCGCCCGCAACTGGCTGCGCTTTCGGGCCTCAGCCCCGTCACCGTGATGAAAATTACCGGCCACCTGCTTGACCGCCATCTGATCGTAGAAAGGGAGTATGCGGAATCGACGGGCGGGCGGCGGGCGGGCCTGCTGGAAATCAATCCCGAGGGCGGTTATGTGATTGGTTTGATCCCCCAGCCCGACTCGTTGACAGCCGTCATGCTCAACCTGAGCAGCGACCTCATCTGTTCACAGCGCTGGCGGCTCGCTCTGCGCGAGAACGCCTCCCAGGCTATAGAACTCATTGCGCAGTGTGTCGAAGAACTGCTTGCCGAGAGCGGCATTCTCAGAGACAAGGTGATCGGGGTGGGTTTTGGCATGAGCGGCCTGATCGATGCCGAGCGCGGCTGCTGTGTCGATTCGTGGGTGATGCGCTGGAAAAATGTTGAGATCAGTCGCCCCCTGGAGGAACGCATCGGCTTCCCCGTTTTCGTAGACAACGACGCGAACTGCCTGGCAATCTATGAAAAGCTCTTCGGGCAGGGTCAGCCCTATCGTCATTTCCTCGTGGTCGCTATCGGGCGCGGCGTCGGCCTGGGCATCATCATCAACAGCGATCTCTATCGCGGGGCCTTCGGCGGCGCGGGCGAGTTTGGACATACCGTGGTCATCACCGAAGGCCGCCGCTGCGATTGCGGCAATCTCGGCTGCCTGGAAACTTATGTTTCCGAATCCGGGATTGTCAGGAACTACCAGGAATATATGCGGGCCACGACCTATCATCTTGGGAACGGCCTCGAACCCGCAGCGCCGGCAGCCACGCTCTTCGAGATCGGAGAGCGAGCCAGAAACGGCGATGAGACCGCCAGAGCAGCCATCCAGCGCGCCGGATCGCTGCTCGGCGTCTCGCTGGCGAACCTGATCAATATCTTCAATCCAGAATGTGTGGTGCTCTCCAGTCCCGACAGCACTATCCTCACCGGCGAACTGCTGCTCGGAGCCATGCAGCAGGAAATCGGGCGACACCTGTTCTCGCAGATGGGCCGCGATCTGCGTTTTTTCACCGTCGAGCAGCCTGGCTATGAAAGCTGGGCGCGCGGAGCCGGCAGCCTGGTCCTGCGCCACTTTTTCGGCCCGCTGGCGCACGTTCGCTCCGAACGGACGCTCGGATAAAGAACATCCTTCTTCCTCTTTCTTTTCCTGAATCGGCGCCTCTTTTGCATTTCAGAAAGCCATACGTTTGTATCTTATATATCTTATAAAAGTGTGTCTGATTTTCGGACTCCAGCGTTTGCTCGCGCCTGCGGCTTTGCCGCGCGAAGGCCCGGCCAGAGTGAGTGAAGACGCGGAGCTTCAGACACCCTCTAAAGCCGTTTCAACTTTGCCGTTCAGATAAAGAGTAGCTGTATAGTAGACAAAAGGAGTACCCTCTATGCCTATACAGATGATTATACTTCTTGTGCTTGCAGGCGTTTTGCTGCTTCCTGCCTGTGCGGCTCTCTTCTTCCGCCGCACAGTGGCAGCCACAGTTGAAGGCTTTTCCTGGAAAAGAAGTGTGTTCCTTCGAGAGCTTCCTGAGAGCGAGTGGCTGGCCCTTGATAAGAAGGCTACTTACACCTTGAAGGTAACGATTTTCGGGCGCGTCACACATATTATGCCAGCCGCGCAACAGGTCGTCGCTGCACAAAAGTCTGATTGATCGAAACAATATTCCGCACAGTGATTTAAGCTTAATCATAATCTGGCATGGTACAATGAGAAAGTGGTACAGTTGAAGGTTTTGTTTGCTTTAAGCCTTATTCACGCTGAAAGAGACTAGAGAATGAAAGCTTCCTTCCTGCCAACGACGACCTATAGTATCAAAGCGGTGTACGAAGCAGGCTGGCCCTCTCCTCCCGCCCTGTTTGAGCCAGAGGCCGGGCAGCGCATGATGGCCGAGATGCTTGAGCAGGCAGAGTGTGCCGAGGAGGTAGGATTCGACTGGATCAGCTTTTCAGAGCATCATTACGCGCCCCTGCTGCTGCCAACCCCCAATCCGGCCCTCTTCGCGGCGGCGGCGAGCCAGCATTTGCGGAGGGTGAAAATCGCGCTGTTCGGACCGGTTCTGCCCCTGCACAACCCTATCCATGTGGCTGAAGAGGTTGCAATGCTCGATGTGTTAAGCGGCGGGCGATTGCTGCTGCTCTTCCTGCGAGGCGTTCCCTATGAGCTGCGCGCGTTCTCCGTGAATCTGGAGGAGACCCGAGCGATGACGCAGGAGGCCACGCGCCTGATTAGCCGGGCGTTGACTGATCCGCAGCCGTTCTCCTGGGAGGGCAAATACTACCACTATCAGACCGTCTCGGTCTGGCCCGGGCTGGTCCAGCGCCCGCATCCGCCGCTTTTCTCATCGGGCAACAGTCCCGAGTCCGCCACCTTCGCGGCCAGCCAGCGCCACGGGTTAGCGATGTCCTTTGCGCCGGCATCCTATGTTGCTCGGATAGTGGCTCACTATAAAGCGGAAGCGGCCAGGCATGGATGGGAGCCGCGAGAGGACCAGATCGTCTATCGCGGCAATATCATCGCCACCGATAGCGATGAAGAGGCGCAGCAACTGGCGGCCCGGCTCGCTACGCTGCCTCATCTCAGACGCTCTGGAGGCGCCCCCGTTTCCTCTACGGCGCCCGCAGGTCAGGAGAACAAAGCAGCCACCAGTATCAGCGACCTGGCAACCGCCCAGTTCTGCGGCAGCCCCCCAACGCTGGTGCAACAACTGAGGAAGCTGCACGACCTGGGCGTTGGCGCCGTGGACCTGGTGATCCCAACCAATCTGATGACGCAGCAGCAGGTCTTGCGCGCACTTGAGCTGCTCGGCAAAGAGGTGATCCCGCACATGCACGCGTTTTGACTGGCCGCCTGTCAATCAAGTATCGCGCACAGCTTTGCCGGCGCTGCCTTAGATATGCTTTCAGCTGCCAGGCAGTGGAATGAGGACGCTCACGTCTGTCCTCGTTCCACTGCACAGAGCCATTCAAGTCAGGCTGTCCCGCAATGGGCGCTAGATGCCCGTCGCCGCCGACTGTGTAACCCCGGGGTGCAGGTGCGCGACGAACCAATCGCGCGCCGCCCCGCTGGCCTGCTCGAAGCCCGGTCCCACGTAAGCATCAAAGTGGCCTCCCGGCAGAACCACGAGCTTTTTTGGCTCCCGAGCACGGTTGAACGCCGCGAAAGCTTCGTCCGCCACCGCCAGGTGATCGCCGGCGGCAATAATCATGAGCAGAGGGGTAGGGCTGACGCGCTCAATGTAGGTTCCCGGCTCATACTCCATCAACATCTCTACTGTCCGCAGCGTCACCTCATTCTTCCAGGCTGGCGCCCTCGTGCTCCCTGTCTGAGTAAACCACTCGTAGGAATCGGCGGTTGGCAGCGCCGAGGGCGCCATTGGATCGGCGCTGACCACGGGAATCATCGCCGGGGGCTGACCGGCAAAGCGCGCCTCCCGATCCTGGTCAAACTGGGCACGCGTCGGGGCAATCATGTCGGCTCGCACCAGGCGCAAAATATTGCGGTAGCCGCTGACGAGCGGAACCTGGGAAACGACGCAGCTCACCCGGCGATCAATGGCACCCACTACCAGCACATGCCCACCGCTGTAGCTCGATCCCCAGATTCCGATGCGCTCCCGATCTACCTCCGGGCGCGTGCGGGCATAGGTGATGGCATGGCGGTAATCGCGCACCTGCGCCCAGGGATCGATCTCCAGGCGCGGCTCGCCATCGCTGGCCCCAAAGTTGCGATTATCGAAGACCAGGGCGGCCAACCCGGCCTGCGCGAAAACCTCGGCATAGCTATCGAGATACATTTCTTTCACTGCGGAGAAGCCGTGAGCCATAACGATAGTAGGAAAAGGCCGGTGTCCGGTATCAGGAAGGTACAACCACCCGCGTAAGGTGGTCCCTTCGGCGTTGAAGGCGATGTCTTGACGCATAGGAAGACTCCTTTCGGTCTCCAAGATACAGTTCAAGCAAAGGCGCTACGGAGAGGACGAACTACGAGGAGGGCTGCTATGGTGGGTCTGCTATACGGAAACATTCTCACGAAACACTATCAATATGCAAGATATAGCATACGCAGGCAGGTTTGTACAGTCTGGGATTGCCCCCGGATGAGAAGAGTTCACACAGCTTACGGCGAAAGCGTGGACCTGTAAGCGTCTGCCCGCGCTCCCACTGGATTTTTAAGTCTATCAGGAAGCGAGCGAGCGTCTG